>JAQVKX010000048.1 GCA_028694425.1 Candidatus Gastranaerophilales bacterium | reverse complement strand
ATGACCCTATTTTATCCGCCTTTTGCATGAATTATTTTTTAACCAAACAGCTTCTGAAAAAGGAGAAGTATGAAAGTAACAAACGTAAAAAATTATAATCTAAATCAAAAAAAAGCTATTAATTTTGAAGGAAAAAGATTACTACGACCTGTAATAGTAGATTTATTAGAAAAATTAGGTTTACCAAAACCGATTGGTTTTGATGATTTCATAAGACAACAATTAACAATTAGTAGACGAGGACTAAATCTTGATGAGTTAAAAAGGGCTGAACTTGAAGATAAAGTTGCAGATCTTGAAAGGGAATTAGCAGAAGTTTATGAAGAATGCCAGGTTCGTGGCAGAGAATTAAGGTATCGTTAATTTTTATAATATTGATATATATTTGTAATAATTCATTTAATCTCGATCAATGACATGAGATGCGTTTACCTGAGATAAATTAAAAAAACTTAACATATAGCCCTTAAAAATTAAATGATATATAATGTTGAATATATTAAATGATATATTAGGGGGATTAGGATGTTACCTATTATTACGGAAGATCATTCGTCTTTAATTTTTGCGGAAATCTTTCAGGATGTCCACGCTTGGCGTAAAAAAATGATTCATTATATAAAAGATGAAAATCCTGAGATTAATACTGCTATTATTGAAGCGGCAAATCATACCGATTTAGACCCTAAAGCCGTTGCACTCGGTGCATACATGACATACATTCTGCTTGAAGCAGCAATGAAGGACGAAGGTTTGATATTAGGTGAATTAGAGGCTTAAACCTCTAATTCTATAGGGTTGCTGACAATGGGTTTAACCGCATTGTTGCTTAATCTTTCTAATGCAGCTTTTTCTTTTGCCTTATTCCATAAAGAATAGACAGGTAATCCCGCAAGGGTTATTAAAAGCCCCGGTAAGGTGTATGCGGGCTTGTAAACTGCTAAACATCCTATTATATAAGTAGCTAAAACTATAAACGATATTGCATAAAAATTGTTAATTCTTAATGATTTGTCGGTATCGGGGTATTTTTTCCTGTAAACAAAAATTCCTACCATTGTTATTACATAGAAAATTAATGATGCAAAGATTACAAATTCAAGAAGTTGAGTATAATTGCCCCAAACTATTAAAGCTGCAATCCAAGCACATTGTGCCCAAAGAGAGTTGACGGGAACTTTTGTTTTTCGGTTTATAAATGCAAGATTTCTAAAAAATAATCTGTCTTTCGCCATTTTATAATAAACTCTGGCTCCTGCCATAACCATTCCGTTAGCACAACCGAATGCAGAAATCATAATTATAACCGCAATTATTTTTTCACCAATTTTACCGAAAATGGCACTCATCGAAACAGCTGCAACAATGTCTTCCGGAGCGGTTTGAATTGCATTTACGGGTGTAGAGATTACGTAAATCACATTAACCAAAACGTACAAAAGCACAACCATACCTACACCGTAGGCAAGGGCTTTTTTAACGTTTTTTTCAGGTTCTTTGATTTCACCGGCGATGAATGTTATATTATTCCAGCTTATTGAAGCAAATAAAGCGCCGACCGTTGCGGTTGAAATCTTTGCAATATCTCCCCAATGGAAAGTTAAAGTGCTTAGGGCAAAATTTGACTGAATTACGTCCCAGTTCATACCGAATATCACACCGCACAATATAATTCCGGCTATTGAAAGCAATTTTGCCACGGTAAATAAGTTCTGTGTAATTATCCCATACTCAATCCCTTTGGAGTTAATATATGTTAAAAGTAAAATAGTCAGAAGTGCAAATAATTGCTGTGTGGAAAAATGAATTGGCCCCAGATGAAACAACATTATTCCCGAACTTATCGCAGGGATTAAAAGACCCGTAAATTTGGCAAAAGCAACGCTTATTGCAGCAAGTGTACCGCCTTGAATGACCAAAAACATTGTCCAGCCGAATAAAAATGCAACTTTGTCATTATATATCTTTTTAAGATACATATATTGACCGCCTTCGTCAGGGATGTTTGCGGCAAGTTCTCCGTAGGCAATTGCTCCGCAAAATGAAATAAATCCTGCCAAAATCCATACCAAAAGTAATAAAAATGCCGTATGCACCTGTCTTGTTATATCAGCTGATACAAGAAAAATTCCGCACCCTATCATTGATCCCGCTACAATGGAAATTGAATCGGGTAAAGACAGCGTTCTTTTCATTTCATTACTCATTTAGGGCCCCTTCTGATAAAAATTTTAACATCAATTGCTAGTGTAGACAAAAGTACATACTGTACTTTAAACGAAACAAAGCCCGTTGTAAAGAGTAACGTAAACATACTTTAACTTTTTTTTTCTAAAAAAACATTTTTGCAAACAAGGCAAAAAGCTTTATATTTAAGAAAGTTGTCGAAATAAGTTTTTTGCATTTATTACAGAGACCACTGCACAAGTCCTGCTTAGCAATTTTGTTCATGTTTAAATAAAAAGTGAAGGATTTATCATTAACCTTCAAGATCATTTGGAGGAATTTATTGAGGCATTTATCTAAGCACTAAACCTAAAATGCACGATATCGCCGTCTTGGACTACATAGTCTTTGCCTTCAAGCCTTGTAACACCTTTTTCTTTACAAACGGCGTAAGAACCACATTCTACAAAGTCTTTGTAACTTGTAACTTCTGCCCTGATAAAACCTTTTTCAAAATCCGTATGGATTACACCCGCCGCTTGCGGTGCTTTTGCCCCCGCAGGGATTGTCCATGCCCGAACCTCTTTTTCCCCGGCTGTTATAAATGTTCTCAAATCCAACAAATGATAAACAACCTTTATCATCCTATTAATTCCAGAATCCTCTATACCTAATTCCTGCAGGTATTCTTTCGCTTCCTCAGGAGAAAGCTCGGCAAGTTCAGATTCAATCTTGGCTGAAACCAAAACCACATCCGCACCGTGTGTTTTTGCATATTCTTCAACCGCTTTTGTATAAGCGTTTCCTGATTTTAAATCAAATTCCGAAACATTTGCACAGTAAATCATCGGTTTAACAGACATTAGGTGAAGCCCTTTGACAACAGGGATTTCGTCCTCATTAAAATGTTCTCTTATGTTGATAAATTTACCTTCAGACAGTAATTGTGTAAGTTTTGTCAAAACATTGTTTTCTAAAACAGCTTCTTTGTCGCCTGATTTTGCTGTTTTACCTGTTTTTGCCTGACGTTTTTCAACGGTTGCCAAGTCGGCAAGAGCAAGTTCCGTGTTAATTGTCTCTATATCGTCAAGCGGATTGATTTTCCCCGTAACATGGATTGTATTTTCGTCATCAAAACATCGCACAACCTGAATTATCGCATCAACCTCTCTTATTGTGTGCAAGAATTGGTTCCCGAGCCCTTCGCCTTTGCTTGCACCTTTCACCAGACCTGCTATATCTACAAATTCAATAGCAGTAGGGATTACGATATCTGTTTTTACAAGCGGTTTTAAAACTTCCAACCTGTAATCAGGCACGGTAACAACGCCGACATTCGGTTCGATTGTACAAAACGGATAATTTGCACTCTGTGCGTTCTTTGCTGATGTCAGTGCATTAAATAAAGTTGATTTTCCTACATTTGGTAATCCGACTATTCCTGTTCGTAACATATTATATTTTCCTCTGTATCTTTCTTAGGTTATAAGGTTATAGGGTGAATGGGTGAATAGTTATTTTTGATCTTGTCGTTCAAGTTGAGAGTTCTTTAAGGCATTTAATTGTCGTGAAATTTTTTCTATTTCAAATCTTGTGTCCTCAAGAGTACTTTGATCAATATAACCTAACTTATTTGCAATAACTAATTGATTTAAAGTTTCCAATAAACTCCCAAAAGCAATTTCCGTATATCTTGCTTGATCTTTAAAAGACTTTCTAGTGGAACCTTCTGCAATATTAGACGGAATAGAAATTACTGCTCGTCTGATTTGTGAAGTTAAACAATATAATTCTACTTTTGGAAATTTTTCTGTAATTTTATAAACTTTTTCAACAAAACAAATAGAGTTTTGCCAAACATTTAGTTTTTCAAAGCTAAATTCATGGTATTTTAACTGTTCACCCATTCACCCTATAACCTTATAACCCTTTCCCGCAGCAGTGTTTGTATTTTTTGCCGCTGCCGCAAGGACATGGGTCATTTCTGCCGATTTTTTCATGACGTTTGGGGTGTCTTACTTCATCTTCTGCTTCTTCGCTCGGATGAAACTGCTCTGCAGCACGTGCAAGATCTGTTTCAATAACTTCATCGTCGTGCATGTTTACAATCTGCACACCGAATTTTGTTCTGAACAAATGTTTAACGGTTTCGCTCTGGATTTCAAACATCATTTTGTTGAACAGGTCATAAGCTTCCTTTTTATACTCAATGAGAGGGTCTTTTTGCCCATAGGCACGAAGCCCTATGCCGTCTCTGAGCATATCAATATTGTGCAGGTGGTCTATCCATTTGCTGTCGATTACACGGAGCAATATGTCTTTTTCTATATTTCTCATTACGTTAACGCTTGCAAAAGCTTCTTGAGGAACCGGACTTTCCTCATATTTTGAGATAATATCATTATAAAATTTAATAATTTCTCTTTCGTGTTCTTGATAAGCCGATTTAGCTTTTTCGACGATTTTTTCATAAACAGCATCGAATTTCAGACCTTTTATGTCGGAAACATCAAAATAAGACATTTGCGGAATTGTTGAATGAAGTTCCTTGATAAGTGTTTGCAGCTCTTCATAAACATACTCTTCCGGCTGCATTTCAGGCGTTATGTAACTTTTTAAGAGCCTGTCAATTTCCTGTTCAATCATGTACATAATATTTTCGGTAAGTTTTTCGTTTCTTAAAACTCTTCTGCGTTGAGCATAAAATTTTTCTCTCTGAATATTCATAACATCGTCATATTCAAGAACGCTTTTTCTGATATCAAAGTGATAAGTTTCGACTTTCTTTTGAGCAGATTGAATTTGTCTTGATATAATAGGGGATTCAATTGCCATATCTTCCTCAACATTAAGCATATTCATAATGCCGGTAATTTTTTCTCCGCCGAAAATTCTCATCAAATTGTCTTCCAGAGACAAGAAAAACCTTGTTGAACCGGGATCGCCCTGTCTTGCGGCACGACCTCTGAGCTGGTTATCAATACGGCGTGATTCGTGTCTTTCCGTACCGATAACGTGTAAACCTCCCGCTTCAACGACCTTTTTGTGTTCCACTTCAGTCAGTTCTCTTGATAATTCAAGAATATCATTCTTTTTTATTTCATAATTAGTAGAATCCGGCGTAATACCTTGTTTTTCAAGTTCTTCTTTTGCCAAATACTCCGCATTACCGCCCAAGAGTATGTCCGTACCGCGGCCTGCCATATTTGTCGCAATGGTAACAGCCCCAAAACGCCCTGCTTGTGCAATTATATACGCTTCTTTTTCGTGATGTTTTGCATTCAAAACGTTATGTTTAACTCCCCGCTGTTTAAGCAAATCAGATAAATATTCCGATTTTTCAATACTGATTGTGCCGACTAACACCGGTCTGCCGATTTTGTTCATTTCAATAATGTCTTCTACAACCGAAAGGTATTTTTGTTTTTCGGTTTTGTAAATAATATCAGGATAATCTATTCTGATATCGTTTTTATTGGTAGGGATTGAAGTTACCTCAAGGTTGTAAATCTTTCCAAATTCGGCTTCTTCGGTCATTGCGGTACCCGTCATACCTGATAACTTAGGATAAAGTCTGAATAAATTTTGGAATGTAATACTTGCCAAAGTTTGAGTTTCGTCTTGAATTTTAACGTTTTCTTTTGCTTCGATTGCCTGATGAAGCCCGTCAGACCAGCGTCTGCCGTCCATTAAACGCCCCGTAAATTCGTCAACAATAACAACTTCATCGTTCTTTACGACATAATCCGTATCACGGGTGAATAATTCTTTTGCCTTCAAGGCTTGAAGAAGATGGTGAGCGTATTGTGTCGAAATATCAAACAAATCATCAACCCCGATAAGCTCTTGTGCCTTATCAATACCTTCTTCTGTCAGGATAATGTTTTTATTTTTTTCATCAACTTCGTAATCAACATCTTTATTAATTTGTGGGGCAATGCGAGCCATTGTGCGGTAAGTTTCAGCCGATTTTTCAAGTCTGCCGCTGATAATCAACGGTGTTCTGGCCTCGTCAATCAAAATACTGTCAACTTCATCAATGATTGCATAGTTATAAGGTCTTTGAACAAGCATTTCAAGGCTTCCCGCCATATTATCACGCAGGTAATCAAACCCGAATTCGTTGTTTGTACCGTAAGTTATATCGCAAGCATAAGCTGCCTTTTTTTCTTCAGAATCATCGCCTCTGGTGCCTGAAAGAATTACTCCGACAGAAAGTCCGAGGAATTTAAAAATTGTCCCCATCCATTCACTGTCACGTTTTGCGAGGTAATCGTTTACGGTAATTATATGAACACCTTTGCCGGTAAGTGCATTTAAGTAAGCGGGAAGCGTTGCTACAAGCGTTTTACCTTCACCTGTTCTCATTTCAGCGATATGAGCATTGTGTAAAAAATATCCGCCGACAAGCTGAACATCAAAATGCCGCATGTTTAAAGTTCTTTTGCCTGCTTCACGAACGGTTGCAAATGCTTCGGGCAAAATTTTATCCATTGCTTCTTTTTCTAATGCTCTGTCCGTCAAAAAATCATCGGATGTTTTTCTTTTGCTTAAAATTTCCTTAAACTCATCTGTTTTTGCTCTTAATTCGGCATCCGTCATCGTTGCAAACTCAGGTTCGAGTGCGTTTATGTGATCAACAATCCCCATTATACTTTTAACTTTTTTTTCGTTAGGATCTCCCATTAATTTCAATAAAAGTTTCAACATAATTTATAAAAAACCTCCCCGATTTGTCATTTTTAATATTTTCTATTTAATTGTAACATAAATAAAGTTATTAAGTGAATAGTCGAACGGTTGAAAGGTTTTAAAAGTGAGCGGTGAACAGTGAGCAGTGAGCAGAAGCTTTCCTTCTTTCCCTCTTTCCTTCTTTTTGCTTTTGCTTTTTGTTGTCGGGCAAGAATGCCCGACCTACTTCTCACTACTCACCTCTCACTATTTAATTAACTTAATGTCTGGGTCAAGAACATAGTTTTTTAAGATATTATTTTGTTTTAAATAATAAATTTCAAGAAAAGGTGCGGAAAAATATTTTAAATATTTTTCCGCACACTTTTTATCCGGTTTTCTAAAAATTTTTTCCATCATATAAATAAATTAATCTGTTTTTTTGTAAAATTCGTCAGACGAATTATTTATTATCGGAATATTTTTTGTTATAATAAAACTTGATTTGGGGTATTAATTATGATATCAAAACAAAAAATATTGCTGATAGCAATAATCGTGTTAATTATTTTAGTCGGGAGTTTAAATTTATTTCCGAGGTTTGTTCCCGAGCAAAAAAATTATAAAATTTATGGTAAAGCCTTAAATAAATACCAAACAGGCAGTTTTTCCGATGCTTACGATACTTTCGGAAAGGTTTCCAAATTTTCGAAACTGAAACCCGCCGCTATTTACAGGCAAGCTCTTTGTGCCGAAAAATCAGGTGATAATAAAACAAAAATTAAAAAATATAATGAAATAATCAGGAATTACTCAAATTCTACACTCGGGATAAGAGCCAAATACCTTAAAGCACAGTATTTATACGGAAATAAAAAATATAAAAAAGCTAAAAAAGAATTTCTTTGGCTTCTAAACAAAACCCCCCAAACCGACTACGGGATTGCATCAAATTATTATCTTGGGTTAATTGAAGTACAACATTCAAAGAGCATAAAAAATCAAAAGAAAAAGCTTAAATCAGAAACTAAAGCCGTTAAGTACTTTAAAAATTATCTGAAAGCTTCACCGAAAGGACGTTTTGCCGTTAATTGCATTGAAGAATGGACGACTCTTAACAGAAAATTAAATAATGAAGACAATTTGGTAATTGCAAAAATTTATATTGCAAACGGTAAGCATAAAGAAGCTTCCAAATACCTAAAATACACCAACATAAGTTTATCTTGGCCTTACTTTGTGCAAAACACTTATGCAATGAGAGATTATTCAAAAACTAAATATTATACGGTTTTAGGGCTAAAAGACAATACCGCTGAAGAAATTTTGATTAATGAAGATTTTGATGAAAAAGAAGAAACAAAAAATATTTATGATGCAATAGATACGTATCTTAAATTAAACAGTTCTCCTAAAGAATCCATCCAATATTTATTGAGTATTGCGGAAAAATCAGGAGGTTATGATTATTTGCTTTTCAAAACCTGCAATAATCTTCCGGAAAACAGGCAAACGGCTTGTTATAATACATTATTTTACAAATACCCTAACGGTCAATTTTCTGCAGATGCCCTTGCAAATATTTTTTATGACAAAATCAAGTCACAGAATTATTTTGCAGCGCAAAAACTAGGGAAAAAACATTTATTAAAATATAAAGATGCAAAATCGACCCCGAAAGTTATGTTTTGGATGGCAAAAATTGCACAGAGAACAAAAAACTATGAAGATGCAAGAAGTTATTACAAAAATGTAATTGAAAAATTTCCTGACGATTATTATGCCTACCATGCTTTCTTAAATTTAAATACCCTCAGGCGTTTTAGTGTTATTGAATTAACTCAAAAACCTATAGAATTTCCTTATAAAAATTATGATTACGGACTTGTCACAGAACTTGCACAAGTAAAAGATTACGGGCTTATCAATCAACTTTACAATGATGATTTATTTATCCGAAGCTGGTTGGCATATTTACAAGGCGATTTTTCAAATTCCGCAAGAGTAGCACGGGATGCGATGGAAAAATTATCATTTAAGCCCAGTCGTTCGGATCCTCGCTGGAGGCTTGTTTATCCGATACATTATTATGATGATATAAATATAAGGTCAAAAACATGGCATAATGACCCTGTCTTAATTCTTTCAATAATAAGAGAAGAGAGTTATTTTAACCCGAAAGCTCAAAGCCATGCCGGTGCAAGCGGATTAATGCAGTTAATGCCTTCTGCGGCAAACGAAGCAGGGGCTATAATAGGCATAAAAGTTCCTAACCGAAACATGCTCTTGGACCCCGATATAAACATAAGATTGGGGAATATTTATTATTCACAATTAAGAAAAAGGCTTTCGGGCAAAGATATCTTAACCGTTATGGCATATAACGGCGGTATAGGCTCGGTTTTAAAATGGAAAGACAACTTAAATTACCTTGATACCGATGATTTCGTTGAACAAATCCCATACCCCGAAACCCAGAATTATCTAAAAAAAGTTTACAGAAGTTACTGGAATTACTTAAGAATTTATGACGGGATAAGGTTTTAAAAAGTGAAGCAGTAGGCGTGGAGGATTTTTTTTAAATTCTCCAAAAAATCTTCCATTAAACCCCGACATTCATTTCTTCCAAAACTTCATCTTCAAGTTCCGGGATTTGTTTGTTAATTGTTGCACCTAAATCCCTCAATTTTTCTATATTGTCCAAAATATTATCTCTGCCATTTAATTTTATTAAGGCGGAAATTAATTTTTTCCTTGCATCAAGCAATTCTTTTAACATTTCCGAAAACTTATCGAGCATTTTCGTGCAAATCCGTGCTATTTCAACTGCGTTTTTATTTTGACGTTCTACAACAAGAAAAGAATTAATAATCTTTAACGAAGCCAGCAAAGTAGAGGGCGAAACCGGCATGATTTTATGCTTCCAGGCAAATTCCCACATTTGTGAATCATCACAAAACACAAGTGAATAACAACTTTCGATAGGAATGAACATAAGAACGTAATCCGGCGAAGTGTATTCACCCGTTGAGGCATAATCCTTCTTTACAAGTCCTGCAATGTGCGTTTTTGTTGAATCTTTAAACGATTTTAAGTTAAAATCCCTTTCTTCATCACTATTTGAATTAACATAAGCATCCCAAGATGCAAAAGATGTTTTTGCATCAATATAAATGCATCTGTTTTCAGGTAAAAGTATTACGGCATCAGGTCTTTTTTCATCAAATCCTTTTTGAAGCAGGTATTCATGACCGTTTCTCAAACCCGAAGCATCAAGAACTTTTTCCAAAACTATTTCGCCCCAGTGTCCTTGTTTTCTGTTGTCTCCACGCATAACGTTTACAAGTGCATTAGTGTCATGGGAAATTTTACTGCCCGCTTCAATAAATGATTTAATATTTGTATCAAATTTAGTAAAATTTTCGACTTCATGCTTAAAATTCTGTTCGGTTCTCTTTTCAAAATCTTCAATTCTTTCACGAAATTTGGAAAAAAATTCTTCCAGCTTTTCTTTGTTTTTATTGGAAAAATCCTCTGAATTTTCTTTAAAAAGTTTGTTGGCAATGTTTTCAAAATAAACCTGCATTTGTGAAAACATTTGCTCGGTTGTGGTTTTAGTACTTTTATTTATTGTGTTGAATATTACAAAAACAACTCCGGCTCCGCATAAAAATCCGACTAAAAATATTATTATTTCCATAACTATCCCCTTTTAAAGATTAATTCTAGCATGAAAAGGAAAAAGAATAAATAAAAAATGGAAAAAGAGGGTTGGAGGTTTTTTCCCTCTTCCTCTTCACCATTAAGAGACTAATGCACAAGACCATTTTCTTGCAAAAATGTCCTTGAGCAAAGTCTGTCTTGGATTATTCGGGGTGTGGCAAAAGTGTCATTTTGCCTTGGAATGCCTCTGCTCGACATCCGCTTTTGCAATGTCGCCCCCTGCAAAGTCTCAAAATTAGAAATTTTGGACTTGTGCAGTGGTCTCATTAAAGGTTGAATTTCATGCTATTATTCTGATATGAGAAACAAATTTGTTATCAGTTCTAAATATAAGCCTTCGGGAGATCAGCCAAAAGCCATTGAGAAACTTGCACAAGGTCTTAATAAAGGTTATGATTCCCAGACATTGCTTGGGATTACAGGGTCGGGGAAAACTTTTACCATTGCAAATGTTATTGAACAGGTGCAAAAGCCGACTTTAATCATTGCTCATAACAAAACCCTCGCTGCTCAGCTTTTTAATGAATTTAAGGAGCTTTTTCCCGACAATGCGGTTGAGTATTTCATAAGTTATTACGACTATTATCAGCCGGAAGCGTATATTCCGCGAACCGACACTTATATTGAAAAATCCGCATCAATTAACGAAGAAATTGACAGGCTGAGACACAATACCACAAGAAGCCTTTATGAGCGTAATGACGTGATAATTGTAGCTTCCGTAAGCTGTATTTACGGATTAGGTTTACCCGAGAATTATTTTAAAGGTGCGATTACAATTTCGCTTGGAGATGAATTATCAAGAGGGAACTTGCTTAATCATCTGGTAAGTGTTCAATATTCAAGGAATGATTTAGTTTTGGAGCGTGCAACATTTAGAGCCAGAGGCGATATTGTCGAAATTATGCCTTCTTATGAAAAAATAATCACACGGATTTATTTTTTTGGTGACGAGGTTGAAAAAATTATCAGAATTGATAATGTAAGCGGGGAAATACTGGAAAAACCCGATAAAGTAACTATTTATCCTGCTGTTCATTATCTTTCTTATGATGAAAACGTGGAAGAAACCATTCAGCTAATCAGGAAAGAGCTTAAAACCCGACTTGCCGAACTTAATTCCCAAAATAAATTAATTGAAGCACAAAGGCTTGAACAGCGTGTTAATTACGATATAGAAATGATTAAGGAGATAGGGTATTGCTCCGGGATTGAGAATTATTCGAGAATTATAGAACGCCGACCTGTAGGGTCCTCTCCTTCAACACTTTTGGACTATTTTCAGGAGGATTTTTTGACAGTAATTGACGAATCTCACGTTACACTGTCTCAACTTAAAGGAATGTATCGTGGTGATGCCGCAAGAAAGGAGACTTTAATCGAATATGGATTCAGATTACCTTGTGCAAAGGATAACAGACCTTTAAAAGACAAAGAATTTTTTGATAAAGTAGGGCAGAAGATTTATATATCCGCAACGCCGGCGGAGTTTGAAAAAAGCACTTCCCAACAGCTTGTGGAACAGATTATCAGACCTACAGGGCTTATTGACCCTAAAATTTCAGTCCGTCCGATTGAAACTCAAATAGGCGATTTGATAAAGGAAATTACTAAGCGGGCAGAGAAAGACGAGCGGATTTTAATTACTACTTTGACTAAAAAAATGGCGGAAGATTTGTGCGATTATTTTATTCAACAGGGCGTTAAAGTCCGTTACTTGCATAGCGAGATTCAATCGCTTGAACGGGTTGAAATCCTTCGTGACCTTCGATTGGGCGAATTTGATGTACTTATCGGTGTGAATTTATTAAGGGAAGGGCTTGATATACCTGAAGTTTCGCTTGTTGCTATTATGGATGCTGATAAGGAAGGGTTTTTGCGGTCAGAAACAAGCTTAATCCAAACAGTGGGACGTGCTGCGAGAAATTCTTGTGGCGAAGTGATTATGTACGCCGATAAAATGACGGATTCAATGCAAAAAGCTATTGATGAAACCAACCGCCGGAGTGAAATCCAGCTTGAACACAATAAAAAATACGGAATTATTCCCCAGACAATTAAAAAGCCTATTGAAAACAATCTCCTTTCACTTGTTGCGAGTTATAGAAATTTTGAAGATATTGTGGCAGAAGAAATGGTTAATTTAAATATTGAAGAAAAAGATTTGCCTAAATTAATTGAAAAACTTGAAAAAGATATGCACAAAGCCGCAAAAATCCTTGATTTTGAGCGTGCAGCACAAATCCGCGACCAACTGAAAAAGCTTCGGGAGATGGTTTCTAAAAGTGGATAAGTGATTAAGAAGTTGAAGGGGTGAATGGGTGAACGGGTGAACAGTTTTGGTTTATAGGGTGATAGGGTGATAAGTTTATCAGTTCTGCAAGGTTGTTCGATTTTAGCTAAATAACCTATAACCTTATAAACTTCTTTTTCCTGTTCCCTGTTCCCTGTTCCCTGTTCCCTGTTCTCTGTTTCCCATTTCCTTTTTCGCTTTTTGAATTGCCTATTTGTTTTTCTTGCCTTTAGTGCACATAAATTAAGAAATGTTAAGTTGTATTATTTTAAGATATTATTAGACTTTAAAGGTTTTTACTAAGATATTTTTAAAACTGTTATTAAAGTTAGTTTTAGAAGCTGTTTGGTTAAAAAATAATTCATGCAAAAGGCGGATAAAATAGGGTCATGGTGCTGATATAACTGTAAGTGAGGAGGGACAGCATTATGACAAAAAATTATCCGAGTGACTTAACAGAT
>JAQVKX010000047.1 GCA_028694425.1 Candidatus Gastranaerophilales bacterium | reverse complement strand
ACAATTGATAAATATTGTATTTAAGATATTAAAAGAAGATTAGCAAAAAGCGGTCAGGGGAACCTAAATATTCCCCTGACTGCTTTTTGATTAATTTTTATTACAAAAATGCTAGAAATATCTTTACAGATTAAGTTTTGGAATTTATAGAACTTGTAATTACCGTATCAATCAAGCCGTAATCAACGGCTTCTTGTGCTGACAAGTAATAGTCACGTTCGGTGTCGGCTTTAATTTTCTCAATAGTTTGCCCCGTGTGTTCTGCCAATAGTTGATTTAACTCTTTTTTCATCCTGAGAATTTCTTTTGCTTCAATTTCAATATCGGTTGCTTGTCCTTTAGCACCGCCCAACGGTTGGTGAATCATAATTCTTGAGCTTGGAAGAGCCATTCTCTTGCCTTTTGTTCCTGCAGAGAGCAAAAATGCTCCCATGCTTGCGGCTTCACCGAGACAAATTGTAGAAATTTCGGCTTTTATAAGTTTCATTGTGTCATAAATAGCCATTCCTGCTGTTATGACCCCACCCGGACTGTTAATGTATAACATAATATCCTTTTCAGGGTTTTCACTGTCAAGCAACAATAACTGTGCTACTACTGAATTTGCAGTATCGTCATCAATTTCTTCACCTAAGAAAATAATTCTTTCCCTTAATAGTCTTGAGAAAATATCAAAAGAACGTTCGCCTCTTGATGAAGCTTCTATTACAGTAGGAACATAACTTAAAATTTTATTATAATCTGTTTGATTTAATATAATGCCTTCGTTGGTTATGCTTTGAATATCAAATTTGTTCATTTGTTTATCCTCTCTTTTTAAGGGAAAAAGTAAAAGGGGGAAAAATAAGTTGGAATTAAATTATTTTTTTACCTTTTATTGTCGGGCTAGAAAGCCCAACCTACTTTTCGCTTTTTACATTATACTACAAACAACCATTTTACAAATACCTCTTAATATAGTATAATGATATTATGTATTGTATAGATTACACAGTTTATATAGAAGATGATGACCAATGCCTGACTTGTGAGTATTATGCAAAAGGCGTTGCATGTCCGTTGCTGGAAGCCCTCGGGCAAGGTGTTGTTTACTTGGAGGACAGTTTAACAGTTACAAATTGCGGTTTTTATAAAGAGTTTAAGAGAATATTAAAAATAGTCAGAAAAGAAGAGGCATGAGGCAAATAACTTTAATTCCGGGTGACGGAATAGGACCTGAAATAACAGACGCCGTTATTAAAATAATCGGAAGCAGCGGTTTAGAAATTGATTGGGATATCCAAACCGCAGGCAGTGATGTTGCACAAATCGAAGGTGAACCTTTGCCGTCACGTGTTATTAATTCTATTAAAAAAAATAAAATTGTACTTAAAGCACCAGTTACAACACCTATCGGAAAAGGTTTCCGTTCGGTTAATGTTGCTTTGAGAAAAAAATTGGATTTATACGCTAATCTGAGACCGTGTAAGAATTTACCAAATATAAAAACTCGTTTTGATAACGTTGATATTATTGTTGTAAGAGAAAACACGGAAGATTTATATGCGGGAATTGAAAGACAAATTGACGAAAATACCGCAGAGAGCATTAAAATTATTACCCGCGGTGCATCCGAAAGAATTGCTCAATTTGCGTTTGATTATGCCGTAAATAGCGGAAGAAAAGAAGTTTGTGCCGTTTCCAAGGCAAATATTTGTAAACTTTCAGACGGATTGTTTTTAGAAAGTGTCAGAACAATTGCCCAAAAGTTTCCTGATATTAAATATCGTGAAATTTTGATAGATAACCTTTGTATGCAATTGGTTCAAAAACCTGAGCAATTTGATGTTCTTGTACTGCCTAATTTGTACGGAGATATCGTTTCTGACTTATGTGCAGGGCTTATCGGCGGACTCGGGGTTGCACAAGGGGCTAATATCGGCAAAGATTATGCGGTTTTTGAGCCTGTTCATGGCTCTGCACCTGATATTGCCGGTCAAGATAAAGCAAATCCGACCGCTCTTTTGTTATCGGCAATTGAAATGCTCAAATATATCGGAGAAGATACTTATGCCGAAAAAATAGAAAAAGCTCTTTTAAAAACCTTAAGCGGAAAAGTTTTGACAGCCGATTTGGGCGGCAATGCAAAATGCTCTGAATTTAGGGAAGAAATAATTAAAAATTTATGATATACCTTTAGATTTAGGTCTTTCATTAAACGGTCTTGTGAGTTTAAATATGCCGTAACCTAAAATAATTGAAGCTGCTATAGCAAGAGTTAGTATAAGTATTTGTCTGGCAACCGGATTGTTAAAATGTTCCATTAATATTACCTCTTCTTTAAAATGTCTTGAATGCCTGAATCTGTATTAAGCAAACCTATAACCATTGCAAATAGGAATGAAAAGCCTATGATAAAGAATATAAGCCTTGCAATATTTCCAAAGGAGTACATAGGGACGGAAGGATTATAAGTTAAAACAAGTCCAACCAAACCTCCTGAAAGTACCAAAATCCTTGACCATAAAATATTTTTATGTTGGGACAAATATGTAATTACTTTTTCATCATGATTACCCATAGGCTTATTATAGCATTGTTTAACAAATTATCCCGTTTTTAATTTTTTGTAATATTAAGCAGCATATCCTCAAATGCAAGCTGAGGGTTTATATGGTTGTTTATCATTTGTTTTGCAAGTTCGACGGATTTTATATCAGATATAATTTTGGTTTTGCAGATATTATTTTCAAGATTGGATTTAAGAATTGCCGCAAGAAGGTTTTGGATTTCATCTAAGACCTTTTCGCTGCCGTGTTCTTTTGAACTTGCAAACAATGCTTGAGCTAAATCAATAAATTTTTTTCTTTCTATGTTGGGATAATCCGAAAAAATTTCTTCAATAATCGAATAATTTTTGTCTTCCTGCTTGTAAGAAGGTACAAAAAAACTTTGCGAACGGGAGATTATTGTTTCTATTAAATCATTTTTGTCACGTGTTAAAAAGAAAAACGTAGTATTTCCGGGTGGTTCTTCTATTATTTTTAATAAAGCATTTGCAGTTTCATCATGAAAATTATTTTCGTTCAAGCCCAACGGAATCCAAGTTTCACCATCCATTTTTGCATCGCAAAAAATAAAAACCCTGTGATAATCAGAGGTATTTAAAAGCGAATTTTTAATCATCCTTGCCTGAGCAATGGATATAACCGTTTTTGAAGTATCGTCAGAGGGTTTATTATCGATTTTTGATATGGTTAAAACTGCAGGATGCTGATGCTCTCTAACCCAATTACAATTGAGGCATCTGCAGCTTTCATTTTTAAACTCTTTGCAGTTTAACAGCCTTGCGATTTCGGTTGCAAACTCATACTGTGCCGAGATATCCTGCCCGTAGAACAAAATACTGTGAGCAAGCGGATGAAAAGCATTTTTCAATCCCTGCTCAAAATACTCCGTTAAAAAAGGATATTTTTCTTTTAAATCTTGTTTGAACATATTTTAAATATTACATAAAAATGTGAAAAGTGAAAGGTGAAAGGTGAAAAGAAGGCAAGAGGGCAGGAGGGCAAGAAGGCAAGCTTTTCGCTTAATATATTATAATCTTACACAAAACTCCGTCCCGATGTTTTCTTCGCTGACAACGGTAATTTCTCCGCCGTGGGCTTTAATTATTTGCTGTGATAAATAAAGCCCCAAGCCGGTTCCGATTTTTCGGAATTTCTTTGCCGTAGAATAATATTTATTGAAGATTTTTTCAATATCTTCCCGGGGAATACCTTTGCCCCAATCTTTAATGTGTATGTGCACAAAATTATCAAACTTTTAAAGCCTTCCATACCTTTACACCTCACCCCGGGATAAAATTTCATCCTACGCCCGAGAGGCGGTTGTGTCTTAATCGACAAACAGGGAACAAAAAGCTCTTATTACAGTTATTTATTCCCCTTATCGATTAATTTGTTGCTCTTATCCCCGAGTTTCGCAGCCTCATAGGTAATGTAATCATTAAGCCCAAACACCATAATTTTTTCTTTTAAAGCTAATTTAAAATCGTCTAATTTATTTTCTTCCCATAAAATCATTTTTCTTTGCTTAAGGTTAAAATGTACACTATCAAGTTTAAGTTTATTTTCATAACCACACTTTTTACATTTTATTGGGATTTTCATTTCTTCTTTTTGTTTAATAGTCGAGAGAGAACTTATAAAACTCACCTTAACTTGCAATTTATTATTTATGTGTGATAATATTGTTGTTAAAGGGTTTAAGAATTTCAATGCGGGATACTCTGCCGAGTAAAAGCTGACTAAATGTCAGGTTTTAGGAGAGGTAAGTCTGGAAGACTGTTCCCGTAGAAGATGAAAATTGAATAATTATCGCGGGATGGAGCAGCTTGGTAGCTCGTCGGGCTCATAACCCGAAGGTCGTTGGTTCAAATCCAGCTCCCGCAACCAATTAGAGTAAGAGCCTCAACATTTTAGTGAGGCTCTTTTTTTATTAGCAGCCCAATACCAAACCCAATAGCAAAGAAGAAAACTAAATATTTTACATTAAGTCAATATTCAGATACCACTTTACTTTTAGCCAAATTATTATTTAAAAAATTTTCACATTTAAGGGAGTTTTCATTATCAGAGGCTATAATACATATCGAAACCAAAATAAAAGCCACTATCACCACGCTACATTAGCATTAGGCAATTTTTTTATATTTTTACAACTATAAGAAGCTAAAACACTATAAAATATTATAAATTCATACTTATACAGAAAATAGTCCAAAATCGGAATTATAATACTCCATCAGGTTTTTGGAGTTAATTAATACAGTTAATACAGTCATTTTTATACCCGAACGACTCAGATAATCGTATTTACATCAGCTAAATTTTTATTCAAAACCGCCCTTTATATTTTTAGTTCAAAAAGTTTTAAATATTTTATTTTAATATAGTATATATAAATATACACCGTAATGCCAGTATAATTTCGCATAATCGGCAATTACAGGTTATATCAATAGGAACTCATTTTAAATACAATCCACCCAAAACTATTATAATAATAAGATTTTAGCAATAATATTTCAGAAGACTTTTCATCGTTACCCCAATATAACTCTGTAAGTAGTTATTTTATAAGGATTTAAGCCTATTTATCAGTTTAAAAAACTCATCATAAAGGGGATATTTTCGTATATGTTTTTTCGAAACTTCTTCACAAAATTTAGGCGAAAATTTTTTATACACATCAGTTTTTTTCATACCTTTTACATAGCGGTCATATAAAACCTCCTGCACAATAAACTCATTTTGGGCAAGAGTAGCCTTATGTTTTTCAGGCTCACTAAATATTAGCGGTTCAATTTCAACGATTTTAGACAGGTCTTTTTTCGCCATAGTGACACTCCCCATGTTTCTTTTTAGTCATAGCTTCAAGATTAGATTTAAAATTATATTTAGTCATAGTATTACGGTGATGGACACGCAACCCGATAATTTTTTCACTTATACAAAGACAGAGCCGATGCAATAAAAAGGGACTGTCAATATTATTTTTCCCAGCCTCAATGTCTTCGTATAAGCCATTTTCAATAAGTTTATTAAATAAATCACGCGGGCAGAACTTTTTTAACAAACTTTTTTTACTTTTACAATACTTACCTTTTAACTCCAAAGGAATATCAATAATTTTAGGGTTTTCAACATTATCAACAGATAAAAAATATTTTTCGCCGACTTCCAATAGCCCTAAAAAATAATTACCTAAATAATCAGCATTCAATATTTTAGCAGTTACTCCGTACGCTTCAGCATAATTTTTAGCATTACATATCAGCCTCGCAAGCATAAAATATTTATATTTAAACTCAAAATTAGATACAAATTTTTCATCCACACAAAAATACTCCGCATTCACCTCAACATTTTAGGCTTATTTTTACAAAAATCAAATTTTACGCACTATTTATACCCCAGTCGCTAAGCGAATTACCAAATTAGAGAAGCGAGCAGGCAGTTCGAGGCACTTTTACGGTACAGAGGTAATAATGTATCCAGAATAAACCAACGCCACTCAAACGACATTTATCACGGCATAAGAAATAACAAAAGTGGAAATTTTCAGAAAAAAACTGTATAACACTGTAGGGGAAATTATAAGGAGAAAAAATCATGGACAAATTAATTTTAGACGTAAAAGAACTTAAACAGCAACTAGGGATTTCAAGAGCAGCAGCTTACGAACTCACACGCAGTGAGGGCTTTCCATGCTTTAAAGTCGGCAAAAGAATACTTATACCAGTCGAAGAACTAAAAAAATGGCTTTCCCAACAAGCACTCACAAACCAAAATTTACTGTCAGCATAATTTTTTTTTAATCGACTTTACTTTTTGAAGAAAAAGTTATATGTTATTAACACCATGAGGCTAAAATGCAGTGGTGGTAATAATTTTAAATTAAAATACAGGCGGAAAGGATAATAGAAATGGGTAAAAGACGTGCAAACGGCGAAGGACACGTTTATCAAAAGAAAAGCGGTAAATGGGAAGCAATGTGTACTATCGGCTTTAATAACAAGGGTAAACAGCGTTTTAAATATTTTACAGGGGAAACAAAGCAGGAAGCATCAGCCCGAATGCGTAAATACCAAGCGGAGAAAGAGCGAGGAGATTATATCGAGCCTACAACAATGTCAGTAGAGGCTTTTTTAGATTATTGGTACAATAACCATTCAGCGAACAAAGTTAAAGATACAACAAGGGCGGATGATGAATCGATAATACGAAACCACCTTAAACCTTATTTCGGTAAAATCAGACTTTGCAACTTAAAAGGTTATCAGATACAGGAAGCCTATAAAGAAATGGAAGAAAAAGGAAAGGTAAAGGACAAAAAGGGCGGTTTATCAGCTAAAACAATCCGAAATATCCATACAGTATTCAGCAGAGTTTTAAATCAAGCCTGCAAAGAAGGTTTAATCCTCAGAAGTCCGCTTGACAGTATCACGCTTCCACGTGTCAGTAAAACATCTATCGAAATTTTATCTCCCGAAGAACAAAAAGCCTTGGAGCAAAAATGTTACGACCAACCGTGGGGAATGGCAATAATTTTAACTCTTTATTCAGGAATGAGGCTAGGTGAGGTTTTGGGGCTTACTTGGGCTGACATAAATTTCGATAAAAACACTCTAAGCATCAATAAGCAGTTAAGCAGGCTTAAAAATTTCGACACCGATGCAAAAACTAAAACAACACTCGGATTAAGAGGCGAAACCAAAACAAAAAGCTCCACCAGAGTTATCTGTATAGCCACTGCCGTTATGGATAAGTTAAAAAGTTATAAACAGGAACAGGACGCTCAAAAACAAAAAATAAAAAGTGCTTATAACGACTTGGATATGGTTTTTTGTACAGAAAATGGATACTATATAGACCCCAAAACCTTCGCCGATTTTTATACAAGAACTTTAAAAAAAGCAGGCATTGGACACAAAACGTTTCATGCACTACGGCATACATTCGCCACAAGAGCCTTAGAAACAGGGATACCGCACAAAGTCGTATCAGAAATTTTAGGACACTCAAGCGTTCAAATCACTTTGGATACTTACTCGCACGTATCGCCGGAACTCCAAAGCAACGCTATGAAGAAAATAGCGGATGAGTTTTTTGTAGTATAGAAGATTTATACGATAAGTCAAACAATTATAACCTCATCTTTGATTCAAATGATAGTGTTCATGCTAAAATAATTTTGGAAAGCAAGATTAAACGGATATGGAAGTTATGCCAATAGAAAAATGGAATAGAATTGTTAATTGTTACAACAAATATTATAATTCACCTGAAAAAACGATTCAAATTGTTTGGGAAAGTATATTTGCTGAATTGTTAGGATATAGTCGTTTGGATGGCGACATTGACAGACAGAGAAATATTACTATCGGCTCTGCAGAAAGAGCAATATCCGATATTATACTTTGTGATGGAGATAAAGATTTATTTATTGTCGAATTAAAGCGTCATAATTTATCGTTTTGCGGAGATAAACAACTGCTGAGTTATCTTAAATTATTGCATAATGATATTGGGATTTTAGTATGCGACAAAATTTATATATTTGATTATGATTACAATAAGGAAGATGATGAACAATCAAAAATTGAGATTGAATTTATAAAAGATAATCCTGACGGAATAAAATTTGTAGAACTGTTTAGCAAAAATTCATTTGAAAAAGATGTTATTAAAAACTTTATTCATCAAAAGATAAAATTTGAACAAAATATAAGTCATATAAAAAACGAAATCACAAATGAATTGATATTACATTTACTACAACAACATTTCACAGATAAATATTATAAATTTTCGACGGAAGAATTTGAACAAGCTGTTAATTCCTTCAATATTACGATTTTGCTCAAAAACGCCGTTTTAAAAACAGCTGAGGATATAGCTTATGATACAAAATTAAAATGTAAAAAGTGTAATGGTAATAACTTCGTAAAGGCAGGGATTATTAACGGTGTTCAACGTTACAAATGTAAAAATTGTGGTTATACTACGACAAATCATTTAATATCGGAAGAAATGAATAAAAATGGAGGGCTAATTGATGAACATCAGGTTGTAAATATAATTGATGAGCCTCAATTTGTAGATATAATTGACCATATAGATAATTCAGAGCCGGAAATAGAAGAAGATTTGGTAATAACTAATAGACAACAATTTATAAACACAGTTAAAAAATTATTCTCAAACATACCAAAAGCATATATACAAGCATATGAGTGTGTCCTTACCGATGCAGACGGCACTATTTACGATTACAATAAATTGTATAATTTACTTATTACGCAATATTCAAGTAACAGAGCTCCTGCTCCTGCGTGGTTTGCAAAAAAAATATCAGAAGTGGTATTCCCCGACAAAAAAAGTCTTTTAGGGATAAAGGATAACACCGACATATATAATGAAATTGGTGTATTTATACAAGAATGGACAGAAAAAAACAATGGTAAGAGAAAAATGCCAATAGCATTGGTTAAAGATTTTTGCGTAAGAAAAAGAATATGTAGCGAGAGCAAATTTAAAAAATGGTTTAGTAATCTTTGTAATAATTTTGTATCTACAAATGCAGGCAAATATATAATAGAAAAAAATCAAATGTATGTTTGGTTAGTAAAAAATTACACTCAAGAAGAAGAAATAGAAGATGCATGTTTATCAAACAATACCTATTAAAGGTTAAATTTCTGTCAACAATTTAACAAAAAATTGAACACTTGCATCATCCTCTAATCGCTTAAACTTGCAAATTTTCAAATGCATTGATATAATTGGAATATAATAAAAATTGAAGGAAAAATAAACTAAATGATAGAAAAAAACAAACAAGAATGTTTTATTTGTCACTGTAAAGATGTAACAATACATCACAACCGTAATCACACTTGTCCATACTGTGGGGAGTATAATATTAATGATTATTCAAGCTCATATGTTCCAGAAAAAGATATTATTAAATATCGTTACGTGGTAAAAAAACATCAAATTATTGATATCAAAGAAAACAAAAATCTATCGGAAAATATTGGATTATCGGTTGTAGAAAAAAGAGTCCAAGATATTAATGTTCCAAAGTTATTAGAAAAAATTGAACTTGTAATGAATTACATTGGAACAAAGACTACATTTCTTTTTGAAAAAACAGAAATAGATACTAATACTCTTTTTCCTTTATTTTTTTGTAAAAATAATTATGAATTATACCAAATTATTGAATATTTGAAAAATATCGGATACATAGAAACATTCGATAAATATTATAAAGGACTTAATGGGGAGTGTTTTAAGGCAGCTAATTTTAATAATAAAATTCCGATTGTACAAAATCAAAAAATAAATTACGAATATAACTATTACATATTTGGAGACTACATATATCATCAACCTTGTTATCAAGTATCTTTAACTCCAAAAGGACTTAAGCATCAAGCCGATAAGCAGTATAATCATTTAAATTCTACGCAGGCTTTTGTTGCAATGTGGTTCAATGATAATGAGGACAAGGAAAAATATAAGCCAAATATGAATAAGATTTATGAGGATGTTATACAACCCGCTATAGAAGACGATAAACGTTTTGAGGCTGTAAAAATAGACTGCGTGGAACATTGTAACGATATAAATGATGAGATGATTGCTCAAATCAGAAAGAGTCGTTTTATAGTAGCTGATTTGACGGGATATAGAGGCGGTGTATATTGGGAAGCTGGTTTTGCTTATGGACTGGGAATGCCAGTTGTTTATACTTGCCACGAAAAATGGCAAGTATCTGATGAAAGTAAAGGAATTGAAAAAATACATTTTGATGTAAATCACAGAAATATAATTTTTTGGAATGAGGATAATTTAGATGACTTCAAGAAACGTTTAAGTGCTAGAATTTCAGCAATTATTGTTTAAACTTTTATCAAGCAGAGAATTTAAAAAAATATAAAAATAATTAAGAGAAGTAATGCCGAAGAAGAAAGAACTTAAAATAATAATTCCCCTCAGATTTTCGGAAAGTTAATTAGCTTAGGAATAGGAATACCACCACAGATATTTTAAAGAGCCTTTGCAGGCATCCTACAAGCTGTAAAGGACTATTAAACTAATTATTAATATAGCTTTCATCCAGTTTAAACACGGTATAAGTCCAACGTAAATCGTCAATTTTAGTTTTCGGAACGATATCGGATTTTTTAGGCTTATAGAAAAATTTAAAATCATATTTACCACCAACAGCTTTAAGACCGCCGATTATTCCGCCGAATATAAGGCTAAAGCTATAAACAATCAAAGGAATACCGACCAATATTCCAATTGCAGAGGTACAAAAAGCGATACCGAATATCAACAGAATAAGACCTGTAAACGAAATACCAAGCCCAAACATCACACCTAAAATTCGTACCAAAATTTCTTCAATTACTTTTTTCATAGTCGTACCTCACTAAAAAATTTACATATAAAATATCATAAACTATTTTGCACAGAAAGCAACCAAACACAGAAATATCAACACTTTTCACTCATTCACAACCGTATAAAATATTTTTTTATGCTAAAATATTAAGATAGTTTTATTTAGCACTTGAAAAAAGGTGCTTAATCAAGTATAATATTAGTAAGGCAAATTAATGAAAAAATTCAACTCACAATATACCAAAGAAGCTTTAGAACAGTTTAAAGAACTGGACGACAACAGCCAAGATAAGATTTTAGAAGCCGTAAGAATTTTCGAATATATCGGAACTAATTACAAAAACATCAACAGCTTAGGAAACGGACTATTCGAACTAAAGCCAAGAGGTGTAAGAGCATATTTCATGTACGCCGAAAATAAAATCATCATCATAGGGCTTATAGTTTTAAAGAAAACACAGAAAGCACCAAAACGATTTATCGAACAGGCTATAAGAAATATAGAAAAATACAAGAATAAGGAACTTCCAAATGACAACAAATGACGAATTAATAAAGGCTTTACCGAACGCAAGAAAGCAAAAAATAATAGAAAACTCCGACAAAGAAATCGCTAAGTGGGGCGGTAAACGTAGTGGTGCAGGTAGAAAACCTGTTAACGGAGTTTTATTAGAATTTAGAATTAACGTAAGCCAACAGGAAAAAGAATTTATAAATTACGCAAGGGAGCATCACGTTAATTATAAAGATTTAATGCAGGGATAAACTTAATAAAGCCTAAAAACGGATAATAGTACAAATCTCAAAGACGTCCTATACAATTTAAGAAGCCGAGATGAAAGGTAAATTAAGTAAGTCACGGTGGACATAAAAAATCCCAACCCAATACGCAACCCAATACACAGAAGGGAAGCAAAAGTATTCAGCGATACCAGGAGAGAAATAAGTCCAAAAAGTTCAAACTAAAAAGGACTATAAAAGACATTAAAGTATCACGAGGGATAAAGGTTTGACGCCTCATAACCCGAAGGTCGTTGGTTCAAATCCAGCTCCCGCAACCATTACCGAAGCGTAAAGCTATAAAAGAGTTTCAAGGCAAATCTTGAGACTCTTTTTTTATGCCTAAAAATGGTCATTGTCACCAAATTGTCACCAAAAGGTTTTAACTTAACCAATAAGGCAATTTGAATATTTATATTTATTTTTATAATAAAACTAAAGAGGTATTTGTGGCATATACAGAACATAAATTATTTAAAACACCTTACGATGAAATCGTTATTTGGAGATATATAGATTTACCCGCTTTTATTTATTTACTCCAAGAAAAGAAACTGTTTTTTAGAAGAATAGATAAATTTGATGACCCATTTGAAGCTGCATGTCCAAAACCAATCAGAAAAATTTATGAACAACATGCAAGGACTTTGTCGGAATCAATACAAAATTTAAATAAAGAAAGTTTAGATGAATCATATAAAAATGAAAGGGAGAAATATAGAGAGTTTTTTTATGTAAGTGCTTGGCATATTAATGATTTTGAATCTTCCGCGATGTGGAAAATTTACTCTTGCTTAACTAAAGGTATAGCTATTAAATCTACTGTTGGTAGATTAAAAGAATCTTTTAAAAATTCTCAACAAGAAGTAAATATTGGGAAAATAAATTATCTTAAAAATTATGAGGATGACAACATCCCTGGATTAAACATTGATTCAGTTACAGCAAGTTTAGAAGATGTTAATGTACTTGCAGTTACATTGATAAAACGAAAATCATTTGAATTTGAAAATGAACTCAGAGCTGTTATTTTTAATCCTCCTAAATCGGAGATAATGAATCTAAATATTAAAAACCTTGATGACATAAAAAAGATACAAGAAGAAAGCAAAGAAGGAGCATTACTTAAAAAAGAAACTCCTGAAAGTTTGTCGGTTCCGGTTGACCTTAATGTATTAATTGATTCAATTTATGTTTCTCCAACAGGAGAAAGATGGATTTTTAATATTATTGAGAATCTGGTTAAAGATTATAATTTAGATAAAAAGGTCTATTTTTCAAAATTAGGTGAAAATCCCATTTATTAATGAAAACTAAAATATATATATTTATATATAAATAGCACTAAAAGTTTAACAGAATTTATCTGAATAACCTCTCGTTTAACAATATTGTTACTTTCAAATATAAAAAAACAAAAAAAAGAGCCCAAATGGGCTCAAGTAGACAGATAAGGAGTAGTGTTAAATTAATTCATTAATTAAAAGTTTGCTTTTTTCATAGACTTCAGGCATTAAGTGTGCATAAGTGTTCATAGTTATTTCAAAAGATGAATGCCCCATTTGACGCTGAATATACTTGATGTTCACATCTTTTGCTAATAGCAAGCTGGCATAAGTGTGTCTCAAATCGTGAAATCTAATCTTTTTTACTCCTGCATTTTCAAGAATAATTTTAAGAAGCTGTTTGGTTAAAAAATAATTCATGCAAAAGGCGGATAAAATAGGGTCATGGTGCTGATATAACTGTAAGTGAGGAGGGACAGCATTATGACAAAAAATTATCCGAGTGACTT
>JAQVKX010000046.1 GCA_028694425.1 Candidatus Gastranaerophilales bacterium | reverse complement strand
CGCTCTTCCGATCTGGCTCATTATTATAAGCATTTTTTTATCCTCATACAAAACTCTTCAGGTTTCGTCTTTCTTTTTTAAGTAAATAGTAAATAGTAAATTGTAAATGGATTTTTTCTTCTATTCACCATTCACTATTCACCATTCACTAATTCTACTATTAAGAAAAATATTTTACAAATCCTGATGTTCATTGTATAATCAGTTTGTATTTTTTGGAGCTTTACAGATGAAGAATAAAACAGAGGTTATAGTTGTAGGTGGAGGCCCTGCCGGGATTGCGGCAGCTATTACTATTGCAAAAGCAGGGAAAAAAGTTGTTTTAATTGAACGCGGAAGTTTTTCCGGCAGCAAAAATGTTTTTGGCGGTGCAATTTATGTTCAGCCGACAAAGGAGCTTTTTCCAAACTTTGAAGAATCTGCCCCGATTGAAAGAAAAACCGTTACACATAAATATATAATGTGCACAGAAGATAAATCAGTTGATGTTTCATATATGTCAAGGGAAGAAGAGGCTGAAAGTTATTCTGTTGTACGTGCAAAGTTTGACAGATGGATGGCAAAAGAAGCACAAAAAGAAGGTGTTGTGCTTGTCACGGAAACCCTTGTAAAAGAATTAATCGTTAAAGAAAATAAAGTTGTCGGAGTTAAAACAGAACTGGAAGAATATTGTGCTGATATTGTTATTTTAGCTGACGGTGTTAATTCGCTTCTGGCAAAGCAAATCGGACTTAGAAAAGAGATTAAGTCAAAAGATGTAGCACTTGGTGTAAAAGAAGTTATCAAGCTGGGAAAAGAAAAAATCGAAGAAAGATTTAACCTTAATGAAAATGAGGGTGTAATATATGAGTTTTTAGGCGAGCCGATGCTCGGAATGCTTGGATTAGGTTATCTTTATACTAATAAAGAAGCTATTTCAATAGGTATAGGGGTCAGCTTGGATGATTTAACCAAAAGAAAACTTAAACCTTATGAGCTTTTAGACAGGCTTAAAAACCATCCTTCCGTAAAACCTTTGCTTAAGGACGGGGAATTAATCGAATATTCGGCACATTTAATTCCTGAGGGCGGATACAAAAAACTGCCAAAACTTTATTCTCACGGCGTTATGGTTGTCGGTGATTCCGCAATGCTTGTTAACAACCTGCATTGGGAAGGGACAAACCTTGCAATGATTAGCGGAAAGTTCGCAGGAGAAACAGCGGTTACAGCCTTAAGCAATAATGATTTTTCTGCTAATTCGCTTGCTCTTTATCAGAAAAAACTGGAAAATTCTTTTATAATAAAGGATTTAAAGACTTATAAAAACTTGATGGATATTGTTCATAAGCGTGCAGAATCGTTTTTGAATTATTATCCTCATAAAATAGCCGGATTTTTCAAAATGTTTACGTCTGTTGACAGCGTCCCGAAAAAGAAAAAATATCACGGATTTATAAAAAGTATCTTTACAGACAGAAGTATTTCTGAATTGTTTAAAGATGCAATTGCTTTTGTAAAATTAGTTTTTGGAGTTTTAAAATAATGACAGACGAAGAAAAAAAACAAAGTATTGACGATAAGTTATCCAAGGTAAAATATATTCCGGATGAGGAAACTCATTTAAAGCCTGATGAAATGCAGTGTTCGCTTTGTATATCAAAAGCCTGCACTTATATTTGTCCGGCTCATGTTTATGAATGGGATGAAGAGAACCAAAAACTTATAATAGGTCACGAAAACTGCCTTGAATGCGGTGCATGCAGAGTTGCATGCGAAAAAAAGTGTATTATTTGGAATTATCCCAAAGGAAATAAAGGCGTAACTTTTAAGCTTGGGTAGTTTGCGAAAGGATTTTAAATTGAAAGAACAGTATTTTCCGCAAGAAATAGAAAAAAAACAACAAGCGATTTGGGAGGAAAAAAAATCGTTTTACACATCTAATAAAAGTGACAAACCAAAATATTATGCACTTTCAATGTTTCCTTATCCTTCAGGCAAGCTTCATATGGGGCATGTCAGAAATTACACGATAACAGATGTAATTGCACGGTTTAAAAAGATGAACGGGTTTAATGTCCTTCATCCGATTGGCTGGGACAGCTTTGGTCTTCCTGCAGAAAACGCTGCAATGCAACACGGTGCAAATCCGGGTGCCTGGACAGATGAAAATATTTCTTATATGACAAAACAGCTTAAAATGCTCGGGCTTTCTTATGACTGGGAAAGAGAAGTTACTACATGCAAACCGGATTACTACAAATGGACACAATGGCTGTTTTTGCAGCTTTATAAAAAAGGTTTGGCTTATAAAAAAGAAGCTGCGGTTAACTGGTGCGAAACTTGTGCTACCGTGCTTGCAAACGAACAGGTAATTGACGGTAAATGCTGGCGTTGTGATGAAATTGTCAAGAAAAAATATCTTTCACAATGGTTTTTGAAAATAACGGATTATGCCGAACAATTGCTTCAAGACCTCGACAAACTTGATGGTTGGGGTGATAACGTTAAAACAATGCAGGCAAACTGGATTGGAAAATCCACCGGTGCTGTTTTAAAATTCAAAGTAGTTGAAAAAGATATGGAAATCCCCGTTTTTACAACCCGTCCGGATACGGCTTACGGTATAACTTATCTTGTTGTTGCACCGGAATACAAGGATATTGAAGCACTTACAACTGCCGAAAATAAACAAGCCGTTGAAGCTTACCGTGAAAATGCTCGTAAAATGACTGAAATAGAAAGACTTTCAACCGAAAGAATTAAGACGGGAGTTCCTTTAGGAACTCACTGTATAAATCCTTTTACCGGAGAGAAATTCCCGCTTTGGACAGCGGATTATGCACTTGCAGAATACGGAACAGGTGCCGTAATGGCAGTTCCGGCACACGACGAACGTGATTTTGATTTTGCGAAAAAGTATGAATTGCCGATAAAAGTTGTAATTGAATCTGAAGAGATGCGTAGATGTGTAGATGCGAAGATGCGTAGCAATTCCACGCCTCCACGCCTCCACGCCTCCACGCCTCTTGCCACTGCATACACAGACCCCGGCGTAATGTTTAATTGTGGCGAATTTGACGGTATTTCAAACGAAGAATTCAAAAAAATAATTACACAGAAAGCTGCAGACGGCGGGTTTGGCGAATTTAAAACCCAATACAGGCTTAGAGACTGGTTGATTTCAAGACAACGCTACTGGGGTGCACCGATTCCGATTGTTTATTGCGAAAAATGTGGAATTCAAGCTGTAAAAGAGAGTGATTTGCCGATACTTTTACCTGAAGATGTGGATTTCAAGGTAGTGGGTAAATCGCCAATTTTGACTTCAAAAACTTTTATTGATACGACTTGCCCATGCTGCGGAGGGAAAGCAACCCGTGAAACCGATACTATGGACACATTTATGTGCTCAAGCTGGTATTATTTAAGATATGCAGACCCTAAAAATAGTGAAAAGTGTTTTGACAAAACGATTGTGGATAGTTGGCTTCCTGTAGACCAGTACGTAGGGGGTATTGAGCATGCAATTTTGCACTTGCTTTATTCAAGATTTTTTACAAAAGCACTTAAAGACATCGGGCTTTTAAGTTTTGATGAACCGTTCAAAAACCTCTTAACTCAAGGTATGGTTTTGAAAGACGGGTCTAAAATGTCTAAATCCAAAGGTAACACGGTTGACCCTGATGAAATTTTTGAAAATTACGGAGCTGATACAGCAAGACTGTTTATTTTGTCGGATTCACCTCCAGCACGTGATTTTGACTGGTCAGATGCCGGCGTAGAAGGCTGTTATAAGTTCTTAAACAGAGTTTGGCGTTTGATTTCAACTAATCAGGATAAAATCATTTTTGATTATAAATTAGGTGAAAATCTTACTAAGGAAAATGATGATTTAGTCCGGGTTGTTCATATGACAATCAAAGGAATTACCAACGATATTGCCAATGAATTTCAGTTTAATACGGTAATTTCCAAGTACCGTGAACTTACAAATGCAATTTACGATTGGACAAGTAGGGTGGGATTACTATCCCACCAAAACGAGGATTGGACAACAGAAGACAAAAATGTTTTTAGCTTTGCGGTTTTGACCTTGATGAAACTCATGTCGCCTGTTGCGGTTCATTTAACGGAAGAAGTTTGGTCGTCTTTGGGTGCTAAAACTTCAATTCATAACGAAAAATGGTGTCAATGGGATGAAAATTTGGCAAAAACAAGTTCGATTACTCTTGTTGTACAAGTTAACGGAAAAGTAAGGGACAAAATAGAAGTCTCTGAATCTTTATCTCAGGATGAAATGAAAGAAATTGCCCTAAATACGGAAAAAGCAAAAGAATTTACGCAAGGCAAAGAAATAGTTAAAGTAATTGTTGTTCCCAAAAAGCTCGTTAACATTGTTGCTAAGTAAGCAAGGAACTATATCAAATCATTCGGTGAAAATCTCTTAGGTCTTGTTGTAAATTGTAATAAAAGTTTTATCATCTTTTTACTCTTTTTCTCTAACTAATATATTGCTATATATATAAAGTATATATTAATTAAAAAATTGTCTTTTTTGGGAAAAACTTTTTAAGAAACGTTTACAATTAAAATGTGAAACGTGAAAAGTAAATAGTAAATAGTAAATAAAATCTTCTGCTCACTGTTTGCTTTTTGCTTTTTACCTTTTGCTTTTTGCTGTTGGGCAAAATACATTTACCCCTGTCCGACCTACTTTGGGATTGCTTTGTCAGGGCTAAATATCTAAAATACAATATCACACTTGGGTTTCCCCCTCATCGCAAGGACATAAGGTTAGCCTGTGGAGCCAAAACCTCCTGCGGCACGTGCAGTTTCGGAAAGTGATTGAACTACTCTTATTTGTGCTTTTTCGACACGTGCAATTACCATTTGTGCAATTCTTTCGTTCGGTTGGATAGTATATTCTTCATTTGAAAGATTAATAACCGGAACGCAAACCTCGCCCCTGTAATCTTCGTCAATTGTTCCCACACAGTTTACAAGACTAATCCCATGCTTGATTGAAATCCCCGAACGAGGTCTTATTTGTGCTTCAAACCCATGCTCGAGCTCAATCTTTATACCTGTAGGAATAAGCCGGCGTTCAAGCGGCTTAAGCAAAATCGGTGCTTCAATTGCGGCACACAAATCCATGCCTGCCGCACCTTCCGTTTGATACTCAGGCAAAAATTTGTTATGAGAAAGTTTTTCGATTTTTAATGTTGTTGTGTACATGGTTTTCCCCGTAAATTACCAATCATGCTATTAATATTCTAACAAAAAAAAGCCGATTATTTAATTTAATCGACTTTTTTCTTGATTATAATTTATATTTTATTCGTTAGAACCCGGATGTAAATTTCCTTTTCCTAAGTTTCGTTTTTTATATGCTTCTACAAATGGTTGAAGAACTTCCCAAATAGCATTTTTTAAAGTTACTAATTTTTGTCTTGGATCCATTGCTCTTCTTAACATTCCCTTATAAATTGTTTCAAAATGTTTAAGTTGAGAGTATGCTCCTATTGCCTCAGGAGCAACACCTTGTTCATTAATGTTTAATTTTTCCAAACTTGTAGGATGAACTTCTGCAAAGGCAGGTGTAACAATATTTTGTACATATTCGTTATAATTTTTCCAACCTGGTAAACCTCTGTCATTAAGCATTGTTACGGTTACATTATATTTGTTTTTAGGATTAAAGAAAGATTCAGCAGCATAATGTTGAACATCAGGAAGTATACCCGTGGTAAAGAGTGTATCTTTTAATGATTCACCGTGAAATTGTTCAAGGTACTCTCTCGTACCACGTCCGAATACCGAACCTGCTAATAAATGTAAGGAATTTCGAATCCTATTCCTAATTGAACTTACATAGAACATTGCCCTTTGAATTGCAATATTTTCTTCAATATTCTTGCTTAGGGCATTTTTAGTCATTTTTACTGCACCTTGAAGCATTTGGGTCATACCATCTTTTGACAAACCTGCATAAGCAAGTGCAAATAAACCATGATCATCAAGGGCACTATAACGACCGCCTACATCATCATGAATAAACAATTCCCCATGACTGTAACCTTTAGCGTTTGCTTCGCGTCTTAATTTACTGCGTGATGCATCGGCATCCGTAACTACTACAAAATGTTTATTCGCCAATTGTTGAGCTTCTTCTGCAGTTTCGCCTTCTGCCATATATTCTTCAACAAGACCTGCTTCTATACGTAAGTAAGCATCTTCTGTTTCAAAAGTTGTTCCTGATTTTGAAACTACCAGATAATCTGAGCCTTTAAGTTGTCCACCAATTTCACCTTTAAATTTATCAAAACTCATAGGGTCCAGACCAGAATAAAAATGAATATTATCTGCCCCTGGTAAATTACTCAAGCCCAACGCATGTTCCAAAGGATGTTTTGAACCGCCAATACCAAGTACTGTTAGAGTTTCATTACCTGTTGCCCTTCTTAAGTTGTCCACAGTATCATATATTCTGTCAAGACCTCTTTCTATTTGTTTTTCGGGCAATTTAACCCAATCTAGAAATTGACTTTTTGGATTTTGCAGCCTTTTTACAACTTCTGCTATAACTTTTTCAGCTGCTTTTTTAAGTTTTAAATGACTAAGAAAAGAATCTGCACCATTAAGATATTCCACCGCAACACCTGCTACACTTCCGGTAAATGAAGGTATGCTTTTTTGCTTAGGCACACTTGTTTTTCTCGGCATTGCAGAAAAAGATGCCATACTGACTTTTGTTAACATAATTTTTTTTCTCCTATTATTTTACTATTCTTACACTCTCGTAATGAAAATCCCATTACAATATTTATACACCCCTAAAAAAAATAATTTGCTACGAGTAGCAAATTATTTTTACATTTTTTAACATATTTTAAAAAAAACCGTAATAATTAAGCTTTTGCGGCTAATTTGTTTAGTGCAATAGTTAATCTTGATTTTTTTCTTGCTGCCGTGTTTTTGTGCAAAATCCCTTTTACAACTGCTTTGTCGCATAACTGGTAAACTTTTGAAACAGCTTCGGCTAAAGCCTTTTTATCTTTGCCTTTGCCTAATTCAAGAGCTTTTTTAACTGCTGTTTTAATTGAAGATTTAAATGCAACATTTTTTTCGGTATTTCTTGCTGCAGTCAAAATTCTTTTCTTTGATGATTTAATATTTGCCATTTTATATTCCTTTTTTACTTTAGAGGTTAATGACTCCTCAAAATAATAACTAAGGTTGAGAGTTACTTAATCGTAGTATAAAGGAAATTAAATGTAAAGAGAAAAAGTGAATAGTAACAGGGCAAAAACATTTAAACCATTTTAATGCATTCGCTCTGCCTTTTTCCTTTTCCGTTTTTTCTTTTTCCATTTTCCTTCTTGTGCTATAATGTATTAGATAAGCAAAAACTAAATCGGGGTTAATTTGAGTTACATAAGAATAGACAAAAGTAAATGCAAAGCTTGTTATTTGTGCATAGATGTATGCCCGAATAAATTAATTAAAAAAGGGACTGAGACAAATAGTTTAGGGAATTTCCCCGTAGAATTCGATGACCCCCAAAATAAATGTATCGGTTGTGCAATGTGTGCCATTCGATGCCCTGACTTGGCAATAACAGAAGTAGTGAAAAGCGGAAAACAATGACAAAAAAGTTAACAAAAGGTAACTACGCAATTGCACAAGCGGCTATAAATGCCGGTTGCGACGGATATTTCGGTTATCCTGTTACTCCCCAGAATGAAATTGGTGAGTATATGAGTAAAAAAATGCCTAAATTAAAACGGGCTTATATTTCTGCTGAGAGTGAAATAGGTGCTATAAATATGGTTTTGGGGGCATGTTCTACGGGAAAAAAAGCCATGACTTCATCATCATCCATGGCAATTGCTCTTATGCAGGAAGCTCTTTGCTACATTGCGGCTGATGAATTACCCGCCGTTCTTGTCAGCGTAATGCGTGCCGGTCCGGCTTTAGGCTATATCTACCCGGCACAGGGGGATTATAATCAAGCCGTAACAGGAGGCGGAAACGGTGATTACAGAATTATTGTTCTGGCACCTTCAACCGTACAGGAATGCATTGATTTAACTTATAAATCATTTTATCTGGCACAAAAATACAGAAATCCGGTAACACTTTTAGCCGACGGGCTTTTAGGTCAAATGATGGAACCCGTTGAGTTTAAAGATTACCCTTACCCTGAAATCCCGAATGATGACTGGGCTTTGACCGGTGCAAAAAACAGAGAGCCAAGGGCGATTTATTCGCTTGAAGCTAAAGAAGAAGTTTTAGAAAAGAGAGTTAATCTTTTATTTGAAAAATACAAAGTAATTGAAGAAAACGAACAGGATTTTGAAGAATATTTAACTCAAGATGCCGAACTTATCGTTACATGTTTCGGCTCGCTTGCCAGAAATGTCAAATCTGCAGTTAACGAATGCAGAAAGCAAGGCTTGAAAGTGGGAATGTTAAGACCAATTACGCTTTATCCGTTCCCTGTTTATAAAATACAAGAATTGGCTAAAAAAACAAAAAAAATCCTCGTTATTGAAATGAATATGGGACAAATGGTTAGAGACGTACAACTTGCAGTCAACGGAAAAGTTCCGGTTAAATTTTTCGGCAAAGCAGTCGGGAAATGGATTGAAGTAGAAACGATTTGTGAAAAAATAAAAAAAGAAATCGGAAACGGGTAAATTTATTTTTGCCCTACAGCTAAAGAAAGAAGCAAATGCAAACAGAAACAAGAAATGAAAACTTAATATTTAAAATACCGAAATCACTAAAAGAAGGTACGAAATTTCCGTTTTGCCCCGGATGCGACCATGGGGTAGCAGTTCGCCTTGTAGCGGAAATTTTAGATGAATTTAATCTTAGAGAAAAAACAATTGCCGTCTCTTCAATCGGCTGTTCTGTTATGCTCTATGATTGGGTGAATACTGATTGTGTTGAAGCTCCGCATGGTCGGGCTTTAGCTGCAGCAACGGGTGTTAAGCGGACAAATACCGATAAATGTGTCTTTACATATCAAGGTGATGGGGATTTTGCATCAATCGGGCTTGCAGAATCAATGCATGCCGCACTCAGAGGCGAAAATATTACTGCAATTTGTATAAATAACACGACTTACGGCATGACCGGCGGGCAAGCCGGCCCTACAACAATTATGGGGCAGGTTACAACAACTTCTCCGACAGGCAGAAATAAAGAATATTACGGTTATCCGATAAAAATTGCAGAACAAATCGCTCTTTGCGAAGGCACGGCTTTTGCTGCAAGAGGTTCATTGGATACAGTTTTAAATATCAGAAAGACAAAAGAGCTGATAAAAAAAGCTTTTGAAGTCCAATTACAAGGTTTGGGTTTCGGGTTTGTAGAAATACTTTCTTCATGCCCGACAAATTGGCGTATGACTCCGCAAGAGTCACATGAGAGGATAAGAAAGGAATTATTTTCGGTTTATCCGCTTGGGGTATATAAAGAGTGAATAGTGAATGGTGAATGGTGAATAGATTTTTAAGTTTCTATTGCCTATTTGCTTAAGTTAACAAGGAAACAAAAATGACAGAAAGTAGTGTAATAATCGCCGGATTTGGCGGACAAGGAATTTTGCTTGCAGGCGAAGTGCTTGCAAATGCTTTAATGCTGGACGGAAAAGACGTAACCTGGTATCCGTGTTATGGTGCCGAGATGCGTGGCGGAACGGTTAATTGCGAAGTAGTCGCAAGCGATGACGAAGTAAGTTCGGTTAATAAAAAGGAAGCTGATTTTATTATCGCCTTAAACCAACTTTCTTTTGAGAAATTTTTGCCGAAACTCAAAAAGGGCGGTTGGATTATTGCAAATTCTTCACTTGTAAAAGAACTCAGGTCAAGAATTGACGTAAATTACTTTTTTGCTCCGATAACCCATTTAGCAAATGAGCTTGGCGAGATAAGGATTTCTAATATAATTTCATTGGGGATACTTTCTAAAATAGGCAAGTTGACATCAATTGAAACATTACATAAAGCGTTAGATATGGTTTTGCCTGAACATAAAAAAAACCTCCTGCCTCTGAACTTAGAGGCACTGGAAACAGGGTTTAATTTGCAGCCTGTGCCGGTTACTGTCGGTTAAAAATAGATTTCCATGTTTAAAAGAATGTTTAAAAATAAAAAAAAGAAAATGGCGTTTGATTTGTTTATTCCTTTAGGAATAGCTTGTAGACCGGCTCATTATTTAAGAGATATGAATTTAAGGTTCTTTTCGTGTCCACTGGATTGGATGATGGATTATACTTTAGGTACGGCTTTGGAGTTATTTAAAAATAATTTTGATGATTTTTTTATGAATATAAAAGAAGATAAATCCTATGTCGGACTTTATAAAAAAGTTCAAGATGTATCTAATAGAATCATTTCTATACATCATTTTCGACCTGATTATGATATTGATACAGAATTAAGTATTTTTAGAAAAATAATGCTTAAAAGATATAGAAGATTAAATATTTTTTTGAGAAAGGCAAAAAATATTTGTATTGTTTCCAACAGAAACGATACTATAGAAATTCTGTCAGAATTTCTAAAAGAATTCAATAATTTATATCCATGGCTAAAAATAACTTTTATAAATATTAAAAATTCGGATAACAAAAAAATAGAAGAATTTATTATTAATGATAAACTCTCTATAATTCATTACAGTTTTGTTGATGTAAATAGAAATAATGATGCATCAAATCCCGGGGCTTGGGTGGGTAATGAGCAAGAATAGATAGGATTGCTTGCAAACGTAAAATTAACTAAAAGGTTTTTTGTTTATAGATTTATTCAAAAGTACCGAAGAAAAATCTCAAAAATTAAAGTCCTTAGAGCTTTTTTAAAACCAATTACAGGCATCATCACTGCATAGAATTGTACTAAGCTCGGCCATAAACCCTTTTCTTGTCATCTCGTAAGTTACCGGAGTTATGGATATTTTATTATTTCTGACAGCGGCTATATCGGTCTGGGCATCTTCAGGTTCATTTATAAGTTCGCCTGCCAGCCAGTAATAAATTTTGCCTCTCGGATCCACCCTTTTTTCATAGGTATCGGTAAACATTTTTCTTCCGAGTTCGGTGATTGCAACACCGGAAATATCTTCGGCGTCCAGTGCCGGAACATTCACGTTCAATATAGTTTTTTTAGGGAACTGAAATTCTTTTAATTTCGGCAAAAGGCTTAATATAAACCTTGCCGCAAATTTAAAATCATCCATATCAGACCTTAAACTTGCAAGAGAAACTGCAATACTCGGAAAACCTAACATTGCTCCCTCCATTGCACAACTGACCGTTCCGGAATACAAAATATCAGATCCGAGATTTGGTCCATGGTTGATGCCGGAAATAACAATATCAGGTCGTTCTGCTTCGCCTAAAATTGCATTAATCCCTATTTTAACGCAATCTCCCGGGGTGCCTGTTGTTACCCAGCATTTTTTAATTCCGGCTCTGGGTTCAAGTTCTTCAACCCTTAAAGGTGTATGTAAAGTCAGGGAATGCCCTGCGGCACTTCTTTCTCGGTCAGGTGCAACTACATAAACCTGATGTTCTTCGGCTAAAGTTTCTGAAAGTACTTTTATTCCGTTTGCAACAATTCCGTCATCGTTAGATATTAATATTTTCATATGACCTCGTTAACTAATCTCCGCCTAATATATTATCCTATTTATTTTAACTTAATTCACCGGAATGGGGCATTTTATTAAGAAGTGTAACGTAAATATAGATGTTCTATACAAAAAATAGCAATTTTATATATGCATGATGTTTTTTTATAAATATAGAGTATAAACTACAAAGCTAAAAACACGAGAAGAAACACGAGGAAGCTGAGAGGAAACTCTCACGAGGAAATTGAAAAATTTCTAAAAACTTCACACTACACTTCACACTAACGAGGAATGAAAACAAAGTTTGCATTCCGGAGGCCCGCTACTCAGGCCTCTTTTTTTTGTCCCTTTTTATACTCCGGCTTGTGAGAACATTTGGTCAATTTCTTCTTGCTTAGAACGAAGTTCCGGAACAGAACAACCTAACTGTTCTGCTATCTCCTGTTCTTGTATTGCAACAAGAAAATCTCTTTCGGTTTTTGTTTGTCTGTATAAATTTTTAGCTGTTTGAAACTGTTTTTCTTTTAAACCATAATATTCCTGACGAATGTTATCCTTTGTTTTTTTGTTATGGGCAGCATCTTTTATTAATGTTGCACCTGCGATAATAAGAGGTAAGTGTGCCAAAACCAATGCACCTAATTTTACAGGTGCAGGTGCACTTTTATAACTTTCTATTATATTAGGCAATATTTTACTGCCAAACTTAGAAGCATTTAACCGTTGAGATATATTTTTACCAAAGTTACCAATACTTTGGAATATTACTGAGCTGTCTTTTAAAGCTTGCACCTTTGGATGTGCAAGTCCTGCACTTAAAAGTCCGAAACCTCCCAGAATTAAACCTAAATCAATACCGAATGAAGCGATAGGATGTTCTTTGTTAAACTCTTGTAACGGTTTTGACTTTTCAACTACTTTATTTTTAATTGCATGATAAGCAAATACTCCGGCTAAGCCCAGTCCCCAAGCTTTTGCTGTTTTTGCGGCAACCGATACCATTTCGGAAGCACTTTCTCTTAAAATAGGTTCAAATTTTGGTTTAAATACATTAACAGTTACATCTTCAACTTGAAAAGTATCTATGTGAGACAGCCATTCTGTATGGGCTATCCCTGAAACAATTGAGTGTACAATCGGTATAGCACAAAGCATACCGAGAATGGTTTTTTGGTGTTTTCTTTCTTCTTCCGGGTTTACGGCTTTATCATAGGCTAAATAAGCTACCTGACGATTATTCATATTAACAAAACGGGATGCATCATCAAACCGATTTCGTCTTTCTCCAAAAGAAGTTATACTTTTAACTGAATTTACTTGCATTTACACTCCACCTTTAATTCATAATAATTATTCTATAATTATAAACCCTGAAAATAAATATTTTTGCTATTTATAATAACATAGTTAATAAATCTTTACAACTTTTGCATAATCTATTCGCTTGCTTCATAAAAATTTACATTGCCTAAAACTCAATTATAACAATAAAAACTACCTAAATAAAGTTGTGTAAAACTAATTAAATTAAACTAATCCGGCAAAAAAAATATTATGAGTTTTGTATGATTAAACACGTTATTGTAATTTTACAAAATTTTATTAAGAAAGGAATATGAAAAATGAAGATTATTGCAACACAATTAATGCACCCGTATAATAATGTCCGGGGTAATTACCAACGTACACAAACAAGTACACCGATTAGACAAATACCTTGTTATAATAAGGATACCGTCTCTTTTGGCATGGCTTTCGGAGATCCTCGTAAGGTAGATTTTATTAGATATGCTGATGGTAATAATTTAATATTAGAACTGCCTAATGGTTATAGCGATTTGGGTGATAAAATTTTTGGAGATGATATTCGTCTTACAGGAGAGGAAGATCGTTACACTTTTGCCCAGATAAGTGCAGGCAATAATTTTGATACAAG
>JAQVKX010000225.1 GCA_028694425.1 Candidatus Gastranaerophilales bacterium | reverse complement strand
TTTTGAGATTATTCCGTGCCCGACCTAAAGAAGGTAAAAGCCAAGCATAGCCTTGGTAAAAGGGTAGCTTGGCTTTTACTGGACTAAGGAGGTGCGAGAAAAATTTTTAATTTTTCCGCATCCTCCTTTTACATTTCACGTTTTGCGTTACTAAACAATCCCCAGCTTTTTGCCTGCATATTCAAGGGCATTGAGTGCTTTATCCAAATGTTCCCGGGTGTGTGCTGCCATCAGGCTTAATCTTAATCTTGCCAGCTTCCTCGGAACAGCAGGGTATAAAACGAGGTTTGCATAAACTCCTCTTTCGTGAAGTATTCTACAAGCCTCTTTGACTTTGAAATCGTCCCCGATAATTATCGGGAAGATTGCCGTTTGAGAATTTCCTAAATCAAAACCTAAATCCAGAAGATTTTTCCTGAAATAATTTATGTTTTTCCACAAATTTGCTCTTAATTCAGGTTCATCTTCGATTACGTTAATTGCTTCAAGCAAAGAACCGACAACCTGTGGTGTCGGAGCAGTCGAAAACATATAAGCTCTGGAATAAAAGTGCAGAAGCTCAACCAATTCCTGATTTGCCGCTACAAATCCGCCTACAGCACCTAGAGCTTTGCTGAAAGTTCCGGCAACTATGTCGACTTTGCCTTCTATTTCAAAATATTCGGGAGTCCCACGTCCGTTTTTGCCTATAACTCCGGTTGCATGTGCTTCGTCTACCATTACAAAAGCACCGTATATTTTGGCAAGTTCAACAATTTTATCAAGCGGTGCAATATCTCCGTCCATTGAATACACACCATCTACAATGATAAGTTTTGTTCTGTATTCTTTTTTTGCTTTGTCTAATATTTTTTCGAGGGATTTTAAATCATTATGCCTGAAGAATTTAACATTTGTAGCTTTGCAGCCGTCAATTATGCTTGCGTGTACAAGTCTGTCCAGAATAGCAACGTCTTTTCCGTTTAAAAGCCCCAATAAAGAGCCTGTGTTTGCACCGTAGCCTGAAGAATAGAGGATTGCGTTTTCGCAGCCTTTAAATTTAGCAATTTTTTTTTCCAGTTCGACATGTATATCAAACGTTCCGCCTAAAAGCGGTACACTTCCCGCCCCGGAACCGTATTTTTGTAGAGCTTTCATCCCTGCTGCAATTGTTCTGGGGTGATGAGTAAGATTCAGATAGTCATTAGATGCCATATAAACCATCTCTTTTGGACTGTTTGTATGCCTATCCATAATTTGCATTACAGGATTTGAACCAACAAGTGAAACTCTCCTGTAATAATCATGTTTTAACTCTCTTATGCGAGCCGCATATTTGCTGAAGATGTTTGCCCTCTTCATTATATTCGCATTTTCTATATCAAAAAAGTCGAAAAGGCTTGCTTTATCGAGATCTAAAGTTTGCATTGTACAAAATTCCTTCCTTCTGACAGCTATAATAACAATGTTTGCGAAAAAGCAAAATGGTAAGTCGGCTAAAAGCATGACTTAAATTAATTTAATCATAAAAATACTAAAATAGGAATGAATATTTCACTTACCACTTGAAACTTTTTATAAAATAGGTTAAAATGATAAAGTTGATTAGGAATTTTTAGAAAAGTTAGGAAGTTTTGATATGACAGATGTAAATAGCATTCCCCAAAGTGCGGTTAGCAGTAATTCTGCTGACACGACAGTTAACGTACAAAAAACAAAAGATGAAGAACTTACCAATACGTCGCTTCAAAGATATTTAAGCACTGCTACGGCAGATAACGCAGATGCCAAAACTATATTTAACAAATTATCTATTGATATGGGCAGTGACGGCAAAGAAATCACAAAGGAGCAATTAGATTCTTACATTGAGGATGCAGAAGAAGGCAAAATAAACCTCAGCGATGAAGAACTGGATGCATTAACCGATTTACAGGAAAATTGGAAAACAATTTCCCACGACTCAGATAGCATAACTTATGCAAATGTTGCTGCTACGGGTTTTAAAGATACCTTGCTTTCGGTTGTTCCCGAAGTTGAAGAAAAGCCGGATTTAAGTTCACTTGTAGAAGATACAACCGCAAAAGTTTATTCATACATAATGGAATCCGCTTTGAGTTCTTCTACCAACGAAGATGCTTCATCAGGTTTATCTTCATTGCTTAAAACGCTTCTCTCAGGTAATACCGATGAGAATGATGAATCAAATGCAAATTTGATTGCCGAACTTACTAATTTACTGGCTGATTATAACGCAAATTCAACAGTTGACCTCGAAGCTTAATTTATTCTCTTGATTAAAGAAAATAAATTTTTGTATCGTCGGGCAAGTATGTTTGACCTGCTTTTTACTAAGAGCATGCGGAAAAAGTCCAATTTTGATAAAAGCGGATTGCGAGCGGAGGCTGAAGGGCAAAACGACGCTTTTGCCCGTAGTCCGTTCAACGGCGAATAATTCAAGAAGCCGGCGGCAAGGCTTGAAACCGGACATAAGAGTTTACAGGAAAAAGGAACTTTTTCCGTAAACTCTTATATATTTACCGGTAAATTTTACATCAAGAAAGACTGAATGTAAATTGAGCTGACACTGAAAATATCTTATTTCTTACTTACTTGATACAACGAGTATAGTAGTTATAACCTTTGTTGAGGAGATTAGGAACGCCACTGGGAAAGCTTCGACCCCATGCGTGGCGATTACTGTACTTAGTTGAAGACCAGTAAGCCCCCGATGACATATTCAGTAGACTTTTAATTCCTAAGTTCTTAGCTGTTATAGTGTATATTGATACCAATTCAGCACGTGAGGGGAGATACATACTTAAATCCGCACAGGCTTTCTTTGCTCCTGCCCAACGATTTTCTGCACAAAATGGATTTTGAGGATCTTCTCCACAAGTACTATCATCGTAAGTTTTATCGGTTGTTGTGTCTATTGCACTGTAAGTTACATTCGCCTTTGAAACACACAAGCTTCCGACTTGAACACAATCGTCGTTGCCCAGTACCGCATTGAGTTCGCCGATATCTTTTCCTACAACATTCGGTTTTTGGTTGCCGTTTATGTCGTAAACTATCGCAACACATGCCGTTGTGTTGCCGGGGATGAAGCTTTTGCCCGTGCTTCCGCCTTCTCCGTAAATCGAGCCCTCGTTATTCGTCCAGTC
>JAQVKX010000045.1 GCA_028694425.1 Candidatus Gastranaerophilales bacterium | reverse complement strand
AAAACAACAATTGCACTATTATTTTTTCTCGTAACAATTAATCCAAGATGATTTTCACAAATTTCTTTCATCTTTTTTGCTAATTTGCTCCTAAAAGCTGTATATGTCATTACATCCATAACCATGAGTTTATCCTGTTCGAATAATTGTACCTGTACATATTATAGTACATATTGTAAGATTTGTCAATTCATCTTAAGCAACTTTAATTGTACATCCGGTAAGGTGGGCGGGTATGCCCACCAAGTTTTTATTTTACTGCTTCCAGCAATCTATCCCAGACTTCCTCAACTTCACCGTTTGCATCGATTTTTGTTAAAACCCCTTTTTTTTCATAAAATTCAATCAAAGGTGCCGTTTCTGTGAAATATGTATCAAACCTTGATTTTGCGATTTCTTCCGTGTCATCTTTTCTTTGAACTAATTCGGAACAGCATTCATCGCAAAGACCTTCGCATTGAGGCTTTAAGGATTGCAAATTATAGATTTTACCGCATTTGGCACAAGAACGGCGATAAATTATTCTATCCAATAATAATTGTTGATCTATATCAAAATAAATTACTTTAAAACTTACGTCTTTGTCGGCATCGATTTCAGAGAGCATTTTTTCAAGAATCTCTGCTTGCTCTGTGCTTCTGGGAAAACCGTCCAAAATAAATCCGTTTGCACAATCAGCTTCTTTTAACCTTGTTTTAATTATAGAAGCAACGATTTCAACGGGAACCAATTGTCCTTTTTCGATATATGACTTAGCAATAAGCCCGTCGGGAGTACCTTCGGCTAATGCTTTTCTCAATAAAGACCCTGTATCCACATGCGGAAAATTTAATTCCTGTGATAATCTGCTTGTCTGTGTGCCTTTTCCGCTTGCCGGCGGTCCTAAAAATACTAATTCTTTTTTTGTCATCTCTCTAGTCCTCTAATAATGTATTCAATTTTATGTATAATGTTTTATAAACTTTTTGTTTATGATTTTGTTTAAAGAAATCTTTTAATAAAAACAACGTTTTTTTCTGTGGAAAAATTACCGGAATAATTTCCTTTATAATTTCTTCATTATCAAAAAATTTTAACCAATAAATTGGTTTTATATCTTTTATTTCATTAAAACTTTCAACAGCATTTTTATCAAAGTTAATTTCAGGAAATTCAGGTAAATTATGTTTCCATTGCTTTAAATTATAAATCAATTCATCCCATATATCTAAACAATTTATTTCCTTAAATAATTCATCTCCATAAAGCAATTGGCATTTCACTTCGTAATTTTTTTGTATTTTTAATAATTCCTGTTGATAATATCTTTTATTTTTAATTAATGAAGGGTCAATGAAATAGAAATAAGCTAAAATATTTTGTTCTCCATATATAGCGGCTAATTCATAAACTTTCTTTTCAAAATTATCAATTTGACCTCTTTTTTTAGTAGAATCATGATCATCTCTGACTTTTTGTTCTATCATAATTATTTTATTGTCTTTTTTTAGGCATTGATCTAAATTTAAAACACCATCATTTGTTTTAATTTGTTTTTCTAATATTTCAAACCCTTTTGTTTCAAAATAACGTTCCATAATATATTCTATCGCATCTCCAAATTTGATTTCATGAGATTGAGTTAGATTTTGGATAATTTTCATTTTTGGTTTAGTTGGACGAAATATGCCAGTGTATCTGTCAGGATATTGTGAAATTTTTTGTAATAATTCAGATTTAGAACTTTCAAATATTTTCATGTTAAAATATTCAGAAAATGTTTTTTTCTTTAACAGCATTATTATTATTTTCCCTCTTCTTTTTCTTGTTTATATTTTTGTCTTAAATCATCAATTAAAATAAACTTATTATTTATAATTATATACCAATTCATCCATCCATTACATGATTCGGATTTTTGAATAATCGATCCTATCTTATGTATTGATCCTGTTTTATTTTCATATTTTATAAATCCATCTTTTAATATTGTTGCTTTTAATTCTTTATTTTTTTTAAAATAAATTGTATCACCTTCATTAACATAATTTTCATCAATTAACGCTTTAAAAGGAATTTTTGGTTGGGTAAGTTTTTCTTCCACTTGTATGGTTAACTCGGGTAGAAATGTATTAATTTTATTTATTCGACTTTTAGCAATATGTATATAATTTTGCTCTTTTTCTATTCCTATAAAATTACGTTTTAATTTTTTTGCAACAGCACCCGTTGTTCCACTTCCAAAAAATGGATCTAAAACTATATCACCAATATTTGAAGAAGATAAAATAACTCTTTTTAATAATTCTTCAGGTTTTTGTGTAGAGTGCAATTTGTTTCCATCTTCATCTCTTAAACGTTCATTTCCTATGCATAATGGGATGTGCCAAACAGAACCCATTTGTTTATTGCCGTTTATATGCTTCATTAATTTATAATTAAAAGTATATTTTTTTTGGGTTTCTGATTTTTTGCACCATATTAAAGTTTCTGTAGCATTTGTAAATCTTGTTCCTTTAAAATTAGGCATGGGATTAGTTTTATACCATTGAATATCATTTAATATCCAAAAACCTAAGTCCATCATTATTTTGCCAACTCTGAAAATATTATGATAAGAACCAATAATCCAAATTGTTCCTGTATTTTTTAATACCCTCCTGCATTCTTTTAACCATGCAATTGCAAACTTATCATATTCTTCAAAAGATGAAAATTTATCCCAATTATCTTGTACACCATTTACTTTAGTGTTATTTGGTCTAAATAAATTGTCTTGTATTTGCAAATTATAAGGAGGATCGGCAAAAATCAAGTCTACACTATTATCTGGAATTAAAGAAAGAACTTTAATACAATCACCTTTAATTATTGTATTTAAATATTTGTTAATAGGGTTATTTAATTCTTCTTCAATTATCACTTTTATTCCTTCTTGTTAATTTCTTATCTGTATAAAAGGAGAGGCTTTTTCCTTTTACCCTTTCCCTTTTTCCCCATTTACGTATCAATATTCGTCGCATAAACTGCGTTTGCTTCAATGAACTCTCTTCTGGGTTCGACTTTATCACCCATCAAAATGTCAAACAATTGGTCGCAAAGCATTGCATCTTCTATGCTGACTTTCAACAGTGTTCTGTTTGCCGGATCCATTGTTGTTTCCCATAATTGCTGCGGCATCATTTCACCAAGACCTTTAAATCTCTGGATTTGTAAGCCTTTTTGACCTCTATCTTCAACTATTTTCTGTAATTCCGCAAACGAATTAATCTCAATCTGCTCTGAATCCGTTTCCAGTATAAGTTTTTCTTCTTCCTCAATTAAGAAATTCCTAATCAAAGGATATGCCGTTTGGAATTTCTTATATTCCGAACTTTTTACAATATTTGCGGTTATTAAAACAGGTTCAGAGTTTTCTTCTTCAAAGTTCAAAACTATTCTGTATTTTGCGTTTTCAGGGTTATATTTTAACGATACAGAATAATTTTCGGCTTCCTGAGAATTATAGTTTTTAGCATGGTCTTTTAAGTAATTATTCAAATAATCAATAATTTTGTTCATTTTATCCTGATTGTCAAAATCCTCGATTTCTAAGCCCGAGCGTACAAGTCCGCGAAGCACAACAGCCGGAATAGAATTTAAAATCGGGTTGTTATAAGAATGATAATATGTCGACATATTTGCCATCAATTCAATAAATGCCTGCTCTGAGCAAACTTTTGTCTTGGTTTTATCGCACAAACAAAGCCCTTTAACCCCACGCTCTCTGGTCATTTTGTCCAAAGCTCTTTCATCATAAAGATATTCGGAAGTTTTGCCTGTCGTTACTTTGAACAAAGGAGGTTGAGCGATATAAACATAACCGTTATCAATCAAAGGTTTCATATATCTGAAAAAGAAGGTTAAAAGAAGTGTTCTTATATGTGCTCCGTCAACGTCCGCATCGGTCATAATAATAATTTTATGATATCGAAGTTTTTCCAGTTCAACCTCATCTTCGTTTTTGCTTATATTAATCCCGAAGGCTTGAACCATATTTTGAATTTCTGTATTACTGTAAATCCTGTCCAACCTTGCTCTTTCAACATTAAGGATTTTTCCTCTAAGCGGTAATATTGCTTGAAACATTCTATTTCTGCCTTGTTTTGCAGAACCGCCGGCAGAATCACCCTCAACAATGTAGATTTCACATTTTTCAGGTTCACGGCTGGAACAGTCAGAAAGTTTTCCCGGCAAAGATGAATTTTCCAAAACGGATTTTCTTCTTGTCAATTCTCTTGCTTTTCTTGCAGCTTCTCTTGCACGCTGTGCCTGAAGAGTTTTTTCAATAATAATTTTTGCAATTTTCGGATTAAATTCAAGCCATTCCTGAAGTTTATCTCTCACAACATCCTGAACCGCTCCCATTACTTCCTGATTACCGAGTTTTTCTTTTGTCTGACCTTCAAACTCGGGATTAGGAAGTTTTACACTGATAATCGCGGTTAAACCTTCACGAACATCCTCTCCGGTTAGGTTTTGTTCGGATTCTTTGAGTATATTGTTTTTGCGGGCATAATCGTTTAAAACCCTTGTAATAGCATTTCTAAAGCCCGTTAAGTGAGTTCCGCCATGGTGAGTGTTAATATTGTTCGCAAAAGATAAAACGCTTTCGTTATAAGCGTCTGTATATTGCATTGCAACTTCAACCATTATGCTGTCAATAAGCTTTTCCATATAAATCGGAGTTTCAAGCAAAAGAGTTTTGTTTTTATTCAAAAATTCAACGTAACTTGCAATTCCGCCTTCATAATGGAATTCCTGCTCTTCATTTGTTTTTCCGTCAATAAAAATGATTTTTAAACCTTTGTTTAAAAATGCCATTTCACGAAGTCTGTTTGTAATTACATCTTTATCTATTTCCGTTGTTTCGGTAAAAATCTCCGGATCCGGCCAAAAAGTTGTTTTTGTACCGGTTTTATCGGTTTCTTTGATTTTTTCAACAGAAGTTGACGGTTCACCCCTCAAATACTCTTGACGCCAAATATAACCGTCTCTTGAAACTTCAACAACCATTTTTTCCGATAATGCATTTACAACAGAAGCACCTACACCATGAAGTCCCCCTGATACTTTATAACCGCCGTCTCCAAATTTCCCGCCGGCATGTAATACCGTATGAACTATTTCCAATGCTGATTTACCGCTGTCAGGTTTAATATCAACCGGAATTCCACGACCGTCGTCTTCAACGGTAACACTATTATCTTCGTTTATCTTAACCCTTATATGAGTACAATATCCGGCTAAAGATTCATCGATTGAATTATCCACAATCTCATATATGCAATGATGTAAACCTCGCTGGGATGTTGAACCTATATACATTCCGGGTCGTAACCTTACTGCTTCCAAACCTTCTAAAACTCTTATATTACTCGCATCATAACCTTGATTTGTCTCTACCATTTTTTTCTATCCTCACATGAAATTCTATTTTGATTTATCGGGTTATAGGATTATAGGTTTATAGGTTTTAAAAAACCTATCATCCTATAACCCTATAAACTTCTTTTTGCTTTTAATCTATCCCCTTCCCTGTTCCCTTTATTATAGCATGAACAAAGATTTTTGCATAATAAATTAAAAAACGGGCGTAATTCTTAAAGATTTTAAGAATTACGCCCGAAAGGACTTTAAATTAACTTTTTCTTATTTGCAGCAACCGTTGCAATAACTACGGTTTGGCACACAACATCTGTCTTCCCAGAATTTCCACCAGTGGCATCTTTTTGCTGTATATGGTGTGTTGCATTCATTGCAGCATTTGTCGCAGCAGCATTTGTTTTCAAAAATTTTCCACCAAGTACATTTTTTGCGGCAGCAAGGATCGCAACAAGGTTTTGCACAAGGATCGCAGCATGGTGCAGCCGGGCATGGGTCACAACATGGTGTTGCACATGGGTCACAGCAAGGTGCTGCAGGACATGGGCATGGTTGTGTAGGACAGCAACAATCTGCCTGAGCAATTTGAATACCTACCGACAAAGCAACCAGAGTAAATAAAGTGATTAAAGTTTTTTTCATAATAAAATTCTCCTTTTCTTATCTTATCAACTTTTATGGTTGAATTTATGAAACATCTTTTCATTACTCTAATTTTATACTTATATAAATAAAAAGCTATATCCGACCAGCTAATATTAAAGGATATTTTTTAAAAGTGAAGCGTGAGACGTGAAGAGTGAAGGGGAAATTGAAAATTATTTTGGCTGAAAGGCTATATTGAGACTAATGCACAAGTCTATTTTTTGCAAAAATATCCTTGTGCAAAGTCTCATAACGTCTAGTGTCAAAACGACGGAAAAATGCGATTTTCCGTCGTTTCTCACTTTTGCAAAGTCGACCACTGCACGTCTAAAAAATGAGCTTTTTAGAGACGTGCAGTGGCCTCATGTTAAGCAAAAAGAAGTGTGTAATGAGCTATCGTCATTACACACCCCTCAGTTAAAATATTAAATTTTTAATGATTGTGATTAATCGCAGCAATCACAACATTTGTTGCATTTGTAGCAGCAATTTTTGTTTTGCCAGAATTTCCACCATCTGCATCTTTCACGGCAACAACAATTGTTGCAGCAAGAGTTACAACAAGAGTTACAGCAAGAGTTACAGCAAGAGTTAATAGGGCAAGCAGGGCTTACTACAGGGCAGCAAGGTGCAATGACCTTCTGACAAGGGCAGCAAGGTGCAATAACATGACATGGTGAACATGGGCATGGATTTGAACATGGACAAGCTGCAAATGCTTGAGTACCGATTACTAATGTTAATAATGTACCAAGTGTTAATAATGTTTTCTTCATGATAAAATTTCTCCTTTTTTTCACTTTAGCTTTGATAACCTAATTCCATTTCGATTATTCTCAGCTACAAAACCATTCTACCTTGAAGCAAAGAAAAAACTATATCTTTGGGTACAATATTAATAGCCCGGTAAGTATTGTACTTTTGGAGGATGAAAAGGCAAAGACTTTAAGCGTGAAATGTGAAAGGCAATAAAGATGCATAGAAACAAAGAAACATATTGTCTTCTTTTACCCTTTCTCCTTCGCTTAATATCAAAATTAGCCTATTGATTTTAAAGTTATTAAATGGTAAATTAAGAATGATGGATTTGGTTATATTGCCGAAAAACATATGATAACTAAATAAAAATCAACATTAATCTGTTTTACTTTAGTGAAAAGCTAATGTATGAAAAGTTTTTTGCTAAGTTTTTTCAAAAAAGCGTTGGACTTGCGGCACGCGAGAAAAAAATGATTAAGTATCATTTTTTACGAGTTAGACTCTGCCGAATAAAATTTGACTAAATGTCAAGTTTTATGAGAGGAAAAGCTACCGCCGCCACAATCCAACTTTGAAAACTAAATAAATCATGGGCTTGTGGCACTGTGCCGAGCAAAAAGTGACTAAATGTCACTTTTGTGAGAGGTAGGTAGCGCAGGCGATACCGCAGATTGAAAATCAAACAAAAACCGTGGGCTTGTGGCGCAGCGGTAGCGCAGAGGACTCATAATCCTTTGGTCGCTGGTTCGAATCCAGCCGGGCCCAATCTTTAAATAATAATTAAGTTTACGGAAAAAGTTCCTTTTTCCTGTAAACTTTGATGTTCGGTTTCAAACCTTACCGCCGGCTTCTTGAATTATTCGCCGTTAAACGGGCTGCGGGCAAAAGCGTCGTTTTGCCTTTCAGCCTCCGCTCTCAATCCGCTTTTGTCAAAATCGGACTTTTTCCGTATGCTCGAATATCTAAATAATTTACAACCCCAATTTTTCAGTAAGTTCATCAACCTCTTCCGTTGATTGTTCAGCAGGCTCAAGTCTAATATCTTTTTTAAGTTCATCAATAAATTCCTGTCTGTATAAAAAACCTAAGTGAGAACCGTTGCTTAAAAGCACAGTCTTATTGCCGGTTTGTTTCTTTAGCTTAACTAACTGTTCAGGATTTACAAAATAATCATCAAGCGAATGATATATTTTATAGTTATCGCTTTTTTGCAAAAAATCATTCAATGAATATAAACTGGAATCATATTCGGTTTTTTCAAGGTTTTCATTATTAATGGAAAGATATTTTTCTCCGTAATTGTAAAAACTCATTCTGTTAACTTCCGTCAAATCATTTTTTTTTGCTCTGGAACAATTTTCAACTGCAAAAACAACATCTGAAAGTTTTTGTTTCATTATAAAACCTATTATTAATTTTGCTTCATCATCCGTAAAAGGTAAATATTCAGACTCTTCAAGAGTTTTTTTGTCGGAAATATTTTTTGCGGTTTTAAGTACTTTTTGTGCAGTAATCGCCGTCCTCATTTTTATATCCAAAGAATCATTTTTCCAATCCTCGGAATTTTTGTCAAGTTGCCTGAGTGCGTAAAACAACTCAACAGGCGGACTTATTGAAATATACTTTGAAATGCCCAAAATATTTTTGTTTTCTTCCTGTGCTGCAGCAAAAAGTGTCGTTAAACCACCAAAAGAATTACCTATCAGGATTTTTTTACCGAATTTATAATTTTTTTTATCTTCTATATTCCTGATTATTTTTGAAGAAACCTCCCTCAAATAATTCGCATCCTGATAAGGTAAACCGGGTCTATAATATTCCGGCATACTATTTACAAATTCCCACTGAAAAGCACTTCCCTGAATTATAACCGAAAAACCTTCTTCATAAAGAAGTCTTGCAAGAACGGTTGAATGGTCGGAAGTAATACCTTCACCGATTGAAGGATAAATAATGGCAAGAGGAGAAGTTTTATCTTTCTGCAAAATATAACGGTATTTGTATTTTGGATGTTTATACTCTGTTAAAACCGCTCCCGTTTTAATTTTTTTGTCAAAATTTCTATTCCAAACAGACAGCTCCGTCCATTTGGATTTATATTGGTTATGCCTTTCAAATAATGCCGTCCTCATAGAGTCAATCAAGGGGCTTTGAGGGTTATAATTTTTAAGTTCAATGTCCGGTTTTACCTCGGAATGTTTCACATTGCTGATTTTTATAATATTTTGCGATACCGTTTTTTCCTTAAAAACCTCTTCTCTGTCAAGATTTGTATTTTTAATATATCTTTCAAGACCGTGGATTTGCTTTGCGATTTCATACGGGTCAGCATAAACCGTATCTATTCTTTTGATTACAGGCTGTATATAAGTCAAATTATTTAAAGAAAATAAAGCATTTGCTACTCCGCCTGCAATCGGTACATAAGAAAGCGGTCTCAGCGGATAATCAAGTAACTGTCCAACAAGATCTCTTATATTCCCTCTTACAACAGGCAAAACCAGATATGGTCCCAGCTTAATATTATAATTTGCAAGCACTTGCCCCATATCTTCCTGTCTGGGCTCGATTTTAAACTTATCTTTTGCCGGGTCATATAATCCGCCCAAGCCTATTGTTGTATTTGTTAAAAACCTGAGAGCTTCCTGCCTTGAAGACTTAAAATCCTTTTGCAGCAAACAGCTTACAAATCTTACCGGAAAATTCATGTTATTGTAAGCGTTTTGTAGCCTGTCCATACCGTATTTAGGCATAATAGAAGCCCAAACAATATTAACGGGACGAACTACGTATTTGTTTAACTTTAAATTAAATATAAAAAGTTTTCTGTTAAATTTTTCACATTTGTCTTTTCCTGTAAATTCATAAGAAAAATCGGGATACCGATTTGTTAAAGGAGCGTTTTCTATCGAAAAAGCCTTGTTATTCGTATAAAAACTTAAAAAAAACGCAGCCGTAAGTATTAAAAAAACTTTATTTTTAAGCATGTTTCCCCTCTTCTGACAGTTTTAAAATCGTAATTCTTAAAATATTTCTTATTTTAAAACTGAACTTAAGCAAATTACATTACTCAAGTGATTGCACACATGGGGGGAAAACATTTTGTCAATAAGTTCATGATGACGTGAATTGTATTTTTTTTATTCTAACATTAATAAAAAAGGTTGCTCAAAATTGAACAACCTTTTTACTTTTTACTTTTTGCTTTTTACTCTGTTTTCGCCGGTATTCTCATTGCGTAGAATGAACGAATCACAAATACAATCGCAATTAAGAAGAATACGGCACCGGCAATGTGAGCGTATTTATTAAACGCGGGTGTAATCGCAATTTCCATTGCCAATAAACCGAATAAAGTTGTGAACTTAATAATAGGGTTCATTGCAACAGATGAAGTATCTTTGAACGGATCACCAACTGTGTCACCGATTACAGTAGCATCATGTAAAGGTGTTCCTTTTTCTTTTAAATCAACTTCAACGATTTTCTTTGCATTATCCCAGCATCCGCCTGCATTTGCCATAAATACCGCCTGGAATAACCCGAATATTGCAATCGCAATCAAGTAGCTTACAAAGAATGCTACAGGTTGGTTGTTTCCGTGGAACGGAGCTGATGAGAAAGCGAACGCCAAAGCAAACGAGAACAATGCTATAAATATATTCACCATACCTTTTTGGGCATATTGCGTACATATTTTAACAACTTGTTTTGAATTTGCCACGTTAGCTTTTTTATCGTCGCCTTCGCCGAGTTTTATGTGTCTTTTGATAAACTCAACCGCAGAATATGCACCTGTTGTAACAGCTTGCATAGACGCACCTGAGAACCAGTAAATTACCGCACCGCCTGAGATAAAGCCTAAAAGTGTATATGGATTTAACACATTTAATATCATTTCAGGTGAAATGCCTAAGGTTTCTTTAATAAGCAATATTAAAGAGAAAATCATTGTAGTAGCACCCACTACCGCAGTACCGATAAGCACCGGTTTTGAAGTAGCTTTAAAGGTGTTTCCCGCACCATCGTTTTCTTCTAAGTATTGTTTTGCGTTTTCAAAATCAGGAGTAAATTGGAATTCTCTCTCGATTTCTTCCTTAACGTTAGGAATTTCCTCAATTAAAGACAATTCATATACTGATTGAGCATTGTCGGTAACAGGTCCGTAACTGTCAACAGCAATTGTGACAGGTCCCATTCCAAGAAAACCGAATGCTACTAAGCCAAAAGCAAATACGGACGGATAAATCATTGTAACTGAAGGAATATGTGTACTTGCAACATATGCAAGTCCCATCAGGAATACAACAACCATTCCAATCCAAAATGCCGAGAAATTACCTGAAACAAGTCCTGAAAGAATTGTTAAGGATGCTCCGCCTTCACGTGAAGCTCTCACAACTTCTTCAGTGTGTTTTGCTTTAGGACTTGTAAATATTTTCGTAAACTCAGGAATGAGTGCCGCACCCAAAGTACCGCAAGAAATGATTATCGACAAGATTAACCATAAATCACCGCCTAAAGGAGCAAGCAACCATTGGCTTACACTAAATGTCATTACAATCGATAAAATTGAAGTCAACCAAACCAAATGTGTTAACGGGGCTTCAAAATCGAATTTTTTGGCATTTTTGAAGAAAATATTATCAATAATACCGTTAACCCAGTATGAAACAACTGAAGTAACAATCATTAAGAATCTCATTGTAAAAATCCATGTTAACAATGGAACCTGATAGTCTTTAAATACACCTAACAAAATGAAACTAACTAACGCAACGCCTGTTACACCGTAAGTCTCAAACCCGTCAGCCGTAGGCCCGACAGAATCCCCTGCGTTATCGCCCGTACAATCAGCAATAACCCCCGGATTTCTGGGGTCATCTTCTTTTATACCAAACTGGATTTTCATTAAGTCCGAACCGATATCAGCAATTTTTGTAAAAATACCACCTGCAACACGAAGTGCTGATGCACCCAATGATTCACCGATTGCAAAACCGATGAAGCATGCTCCCGCCAAATGCCCCGGAACAAACAACAAGATGATTAACATCATGATAAGTTCAACACTTACCAAGCAAACGCCAATACTCATGCCTGCCCTTAACGGGATATCTAAAATACTAAGAGGTTTTCCTCTAAGTGCAGTAAATGCCGTTCTTGAGTTAGCAAGCGTATTCATTCGAATACCAAACCATGCTACCGAATAAGAGCCTAAAATACCTACAACAGACCAGCCCAAAATTGTTAAAACTTCATTTACCCCCATTTTCTGCAAAACACCAAAATAATAAGCGATACACAGACCGATTAATATTTCTAATGCAATAAGAAATTTACCTTGTTGAATAAGGTAAGTTTTGCAGGTTTCAAAGATAGTGTCACCCACGTCAGTCATACACTTGTGAGCTTTAATACCTTTGACCTTTAAAAATTCAATGAACCCAAAAATCAAACCTATAACCGAAACAGCAATACCGATTAACAAAATGTTAAAGTATGTAGGGTTAGCAGCTTGAATGTTAGGAACAACAAGTGAAGCTTCGCTTGCAAACACAGGCGAAACAGCACAGAACAATGACAGTAAAACGGCAGAAAACACGTTCAAGCCGCATTTACTCCAAAATCTTTTTTCCATAACTACTCTCCTCTAAATGTAAAATTTAAATTGTTTTTACACAAACATTATATACTTTAAAACAATAAAAGCAACAAGTTTACAAAATGGTGAAGCGTGAGGCGTGAAGCATAAAGCAAAAAAACTTATAAACTTATCTTTTTACTTTTTATTTTTTGCTTACTTAACACAACGTAATTTACCAACTGAGTGTCCTTTGGTTATAGTAAGACAACCCCCACTAGGAAAATAACAATTCCATACCCGATAACTAAAATATTCCGACGAGGACCAATTGTTTCCAGACATTCCCAGTAAAGATTTAATTCCTGAATTTTTATTTACCGTATTGTATATTGTTATTATTTCCTCTTTTGAAGGAAGGTGCCAACCTATTTCGCTACATGCTTTTACTGCCCCGGCCCAATAATTTGTCGCACAATATTCATTATCAGGAGATGCTCCACAAGTACTATCATCCCAAGTTTTATCAGTAGTTGTGTCGATTGCACTGTAGGTTACATTCGCCTTTGAAACACACAAACTCCCCACCTGAATACAATCATCACCACTGAGTATTGCATTAAGTTCACCAATATCCTTACCGACCGTATTCGGTTTTTGGTTGCCGTTTATATCGTAAACTATCGCAACACATGCCGTTGTGTTTCCCGGGATGAAGCTTTTGCCCGTGCTTCCGCCGTCGCCGTATATCGAACCTTCGTTATTTGTCCAGTCAAGATACGCACAACTCGGGTCGTAGGCGATTATGGCGTTTGTGCCGTCTGCGAAGCTAAGCCCGACAGTAGACTGTGTCCATGTTGAATGCCCTAAATCAGCTCCGTCCGTTAAATCGCTTGTCGTAACCTCTGTCCCACCTGAGCTTTTAAACGTTGAGACGAAACAATCGGTTAAATTCGTTGAAGTACAACGCTTTGCAACTTTTATGTATTTTTCAAGATTATTTGCAAAAGCCTCGGTTGTAATCCCCGTACCGCTTGGCAGATCGCCGTTAACGTTCATTTGTCTTGTTGCTTGGTCGATTTTAACATCAAAGTTATCTTTAGCTTTTGCCCACGACATTTCGTTAACGTTTGTCATAACCTGCGGAAGCACAATTGCGGCAACCACGCCCACAATCGCAAGTGCGATAAGCGTTTCTGCAAGAGTGAACGCATAAACACCTCTCCCCCTGCGGGAGAGGATGCTTTTCAATATG
>JAQVKX010000224.1 GCA_028694425.1 Candidatus Gastranaerophilales bacterium | reverse complement strand
TATTTCATACATTATGTTCACCTTTTATTATTTTATCATATTTTTATACATTTCAAGCATAATTTTTATTTTATTTTATTTTTTAAAAAAACGTGGTATAATTACCCAAAAGGAGGAATGCCATGAAAGAAAAATTGTTCTATTCAGACACTTTCAATTTGACTCCAGGCGATTTCGATCAATATCTTCGCCTTAAACCCTATTCTATCTTTAATCTCTTCCAGGAAGTTGCAAGTCAGGCTTCTACTATCAATTTAGATACCGAACTGCAAGACCGCGCCTGGAGACTTATCAGAAGTAAATATATTATACTCAAACAACCCGGGCTCAGCGAAAAAGTGCTTGTAGAAACGCGACCGCTACCGACACATAAATTTGAATACCGTCGTGAATTCAAAATTATTGATTCTGAACATGATTTGCTTGTAAGAGGTCAAAGCATTTGGTGCATTGATGATGTTGTTGATGAACTCCTTGCCCGCGATGAAATTCAAAATGATGAAGATCAGGATACGGAGTTTGTATTTAATCCAGAACAGGAAGTACCTGTATTTAAACACCAAGTCCGTGCCTCCGACTTAGATTTCTTTCTACATCTGAATGTTTCCAGATATGGCGAGATCATCTTTGATGCTATGAATCTTCCGAAAAATGAGTTTATCAAGCAAATCCAACTTAATTTTATAAATCCCGTCGGTGCAGGGGAAGTCATTTCGGTTTATAAAACCAATGTTTTAAATAAATATTTTTTAATCGGCACTGTTGCTGATAAGACAGTTTTTAAAGCTTTTGTAAAAACTAATTATGAATAAAATTGTACAATAAAATTAAATTTTTTGTTGGAAATACTATCTTTGATATATGTTGCAACAATACCTAAGCCCGCGCCGACTAAGTCAACGAAAACATCGCTTACGGAACTTACACGTCCCGAAACAAAGCCTTGTATGCATTCATCGATTAATCCACAAAATAAAGCAACGGCTAATGCGATAAAGCGCGGATAGTGTAACTTCAAACTTTTAAAATATCCGTAAAGAAAAACGCTTAAAAAGAAAAACTCAAATAAATGTCCACCTATATTTAATAGTTCCCTAAAAGTTTTATATTCAATCTTAATTTTTAAAAATGATATTATTGAATTAAAGTTATTAGAGACATTATCAAGATTTCCTTGTGTTTCGGGAGTTTGCAGAGAATAAAAGAATATAATTCCCAACCAGATTCCGGAAAAAAACAAATACAATTTTCCTTTCATACTACTCCTTACCTCAAGTATTTTCACTAATATATATGCTGAAGAAGAAGGTGTTATAATTTGAAGCAAATATTAATCATAGTTTTGTTTTTACTTATTTTATGCGGCTGCAATACGGATTCTGATATTCCCGTCATCACTCAGGGAGATATTTTTGAAATTGAAGCTGAAGAATACTATGTTCTGTTTGTTAAGGATGGTTGTGGTGGCTGTGAGAAAATCAAGCCTGATGCAATAAAATATCACCGTTCAGCTTTTGTAAAAACGAAACTACCAAAAATCTACCTCGTCAATGTCTCAGATCCCACTAACCAAGGCATCATCGGTAAGGAGGATAACCTTGAAGGGGTTACAGACCTTATAGATTTAAAAATTACAAGGACGCCGACATTAATCGTTATTAAAGACGGAAAAATAGTTGCCCATTATATCGATGCAAAAATGGTTGGCGGATTTTTTGAAGAGATACTTGCAAAATAAAAGTGCGATGTTTTCACATCACGCTTTTTTATTTTAGGTGGCAAGACCCAAGTTGCGCATTTAACTTATCCCTTACGCTTTCCCACCCCTGAGCAGAATAACGGGCTGTCTTAACGCCGCCTTCTGTATTAATTGCAATTAAAGAAGAGGTCGTCGCAATATATAAATCGCGCCAATCGGTTACTCCGTTAACATAATAATTTCCATCGGTACCTTGACCGTCTTCCCCCGTATACTTACGGTAAATGTAAACTTCTTCACCGGGTTTTTCTTCCTCGGTATATAGGAGAACCGCATAAATCTTTCTCTTACCGGCACAGCCTTTATAATCTTTAAGCATATGTGCATACTGAATCACATAGGGAGCCGAAGCTTCGCAGTCCTCACAATCCAATCTATGAAAATAAATATAATACTTATCTTCCTTCTGATTGAAAATGTCTTCTTTTTTTATACTTATAACTCCTTGTAAACTCCCCGCTTGATTGCAACCAGAAAGTGTTGCAATTGAAAATAGCAAGACAAGTAATAAAAAAACCTTTTTCATAATTCCTCCCTGGATTTGTACCCGTTAATGACGTTTTGATAACGGTTTGCGTTGATTTGTTGGTAGATAATTCTTTTATTTCTTAGTATCGCCAGTACTTTAATCTTATCAAAGAAGATTCTTTTAAAATTGATTAAAGCCATTACAAAAAGAAAGAGTGCGATAAATCTTGCAAAGACAATACTGTTCGGATGTAAATCAAGCCAAGCTTGTTCAATCAGCATGAACCAAATTAAACCAAGTGAAAGCAAAAGAAAGAATAGTGACGGTAAAAAAAGTCTGATCAAGGTATGGATGCGAACATTTTTTAAAAACAGTTTTTCTAAGTATAAGGGATTAATTTTGTATCCTTTAGGACCGGCCATCAATGCTAGCCATTTTTTTTCAGAATAAACTTGTCCTAAATATAAATATTTCCTACCTTTTTTCTTAACTAGGTTTTTGCTTCCACAACCACATACATCCGTATCTGCAAGATCATTTTTTAGACAGTTTAAGCACAGCATTTTACCACCCTTAATATTTATTATTATACAACAATCTTCCGATAATTCAAGGGATTCAACACCTTTTATGGAAAAAGAAGGTTAGGGTCATCCAAACCCCTATTACAATCAGAAATACTTTGAACGACTCTACAAAGATAAAAAGTAAACAAATAAGACATAAAAATAGATATATTGAAATGATAATGACATCAAAATAAAAAAATTTAATCCTATAAATACCTTTTAAAACTAATATTTCTCCGATTACTACAAGGATGGAAAGAAAGAATATAATGTCACCGAAAATCCAAAATAACAGATATGAAAGTATAAAGGTTATGAGCCAAAAATAATTATTCCAAAAATACTTCATAAATATCCCCTACTTTAAAATATTATGCA
>JAQVKX010000223.1 GCA_028694425.1 Candidatus Gastranaerophilales bacterium | reverse complement strand
TATTACGGCAAGAGAATTACTTAACAATGGGAAACAAGAAGAAGCAATACAATTAATCGAAAAAACAAAAGATACAGAACTCAAACAAATGTTGCAACTTTTTGATGATATTAAAATAGCTTATAAAGAGAGCTTGAGAGAAACTATTTTGGTTTTGGGCAATGATAACGAATATATGGGCATTGCTGTTGATAAAATTATATCAATAGAAAATTTATTTGAATTTGATGAAAATTTTATTAAAGAATCATTGACTAATACAGAATATTTATCCGGAGTAGCAAAAAATAAAAATGATAATGTCATACTTTTATTAAACGATGAGTATATTTTAAGTAAATATCATTAATCTTTAGGCTCTATTTTCTTTTAACAGCGATAATGATTGATTATCTAAGCCCAGCAAGCTTTCAAAAACACCCTCGGAATATGTCGGATGTGCAAAACAGCAATGTTTTAAATCCTCAACATTTAAACCGTTTTCCATTGCAATTGAAAGCTGATGTATCATTGCGGATGCTTCTTTTGCAATTATGTGTGCCCCTAAAATCTTACCTTTTTTATCTGTCAGGATTTTTACAAATCCTTCCATATCACCGTCAGCATGGGCTTTTCCTAATGCAGAAATCGGGAAAACAGATTTTTTGTACTCGTTTTCCCCCGGTTCTTGTTCCGTTTTTCCTGCCCAAGCGATTTCAGGATTTCCGTAAACAACACTCGGCGTAATAAATTCTTTTACTTCTTTACCTAAAACAATATTTTCAACAACTTGAATTCCCTGATGACTTGCAAAATGTGCAAGTTGAATTGAACCGTAAGCATCACCAATCAGGTAGAGTGGGGTTATTATCCCATTAATAAAGGGTTTTCTGCCTGTTGCGAATAAAACAAAATCCGGTTCTAAAATTTCACCGTTTGATAAAGTTACTATTTTATTCTTAATTTCTTTTACAGATGTAGACAAGAATGTTTTAATTCTTGCCATTTTAAAAATCCTCTCCAGTCTTGAAGAAACATCAATATCGGCTAAAGGTAAAAGTTTATCTGCAATTTCGACAACCGTAACCTCTGTTCCAAAAGCGGAAAAAATTCTTGCCCACTCAATTCCTATTGCTCCGGAACCTACTATTAATACCTTTTGAGGTAATGTTTTTAATTCCAAAACATCATCAGAGCTTAAAATAAATTCATGGTCGAACTCAAATCCACCGACACACTTCGGCTCAGAACCTGTAGCAATAAGGACATGCTCGCACTCATAAGTCTCACCATTAGCATGAATTAGTGAGAAGTGAGAAGGCTGAAAAGCTGAAAGGCTTTTTTGGATTGCCGCGTCGGGGCTTTGCCCCTCCTCGCAATGACATACTTCTAAGACTCTTTCCTCATCAATAATTACGTTACTTTTTGCTTTTTGCTTTTTGCTTTTTACTTCTTCTGTTTTCTGTTCCCTGTTCCCTGTTCCCTCGTCCACTATTTTAGCTTCTGCCATGACTATCTCAATTCCATAACTGTTCAACAGCATTTCAAGAGACTTTCTTAATTTTTCAATAGTTTTTTCTTTTCTTTCGGCAGCTTTTTCAAAATTAATCGAATAATTCTCTATTTCAATCCCTAAATTTGAAGCTTTTTTGATTAAATTGTAAACATCTGCACAATGCAAAAAAGTTTTAGTCGGAATACAGCCTTTGTTAAGACAGACTCCGCCTAAGCTTTGTTTTTCAAACAACACAACCGTTTTACCGAGTTGTGCTGCACGAATAGCTGCGGTATATCCCGCAGGTCCTGCCCCTATTATTCCAAAATCATATTTTTTATTCATTCTTATATCTTTTAAATATTAAAGATGCATTATGACCGCCAAAACCGAAAGAATTTGTTAATGCAGTATTAACTTCTTTTTTTCTTGCTGTATGCGGTACATAATCCAAATTTGCGACATGCTCATCCTGGTTATCAAGGTTAATTGTAGGCGGAACAACTCCCTCAAGTATTACTTTAATACAAGCAATGCACTCAACTGCACCTGTAGCACCAAGCATATGTCCATGCATGCTTTTAGTTGAACTTACCAGTAAATCCTTATTTGTTGTTAAATCTCCGAAAAGTTCAGCAATGGCTTTTGATTCAGCAATATCACCCAAGCCGGTACTTGTCCCATGGGAATTTATATACTGGACATCGGTTGGCTTAAGATTTGCATCTTTAAGGGCAAATTCCATCGCTTTTTTAGCACCATGTCCTTCAGGATCAGGTGCGACTATATCATAAGCATCTTCGGTTTGACCGTATCCTATAATTTCCGCGTAAATCTTTGCACCTCTTGCTTTAGCATGCTCATATTCTTCCATAACTAAAATGCCCGCACCTTCAGACATAATAAAACCGTCTCTGTCCTTGTCATAAGGTCGGGAAGCTTTTTGCGGTTCGTCATTTCTTTTCGAAAGTGTTCTTGCACTTGTAAAAGCACCTATACCGATATTACAAATTGTTGCTTCACAGCCGCCCGCAATCATTATATCTGCATCCCCATATTGAATTGAACGGAATGAATCTCCGATTGAGTGAGAGCCTGTTGCACAAGCTGACACAACTGCTTTATTAACACCTTTAAATCCGTATTTAATAGCAATTCTACCTGATGCCATATCTACAATCATCATAGGGATTGTAAAAGGAGAACATTTAGCAGGTCCTCTTTCAAGTATAGCCAAATGATTCTTTTCAAACGTTTGAAATCCGCCTGCTGCAGAACTTACAATCACACCAATCTTATATGGATCCATGCCGATTATATTTTCGAGTTTTGCATCTTTAATTGCTTCTTCTGCTGCTACCATTCCAAACTGAGTAAACCGGTCCATTTTCTTTACTTCTTTTGGATCTAAATAATCTTCAGGATTAAAATCTTTTACTTCACCGGAAATTTTTACCGGCTGCTTTTCTGAATCTATTGATTTTGTAAGTGCTATACCGCTTTTTCCTGCTATTATACTATCCCAAAATTTGTCAACTCCGACACCAAAAGGTGAAATTGCCCCCATGCCGGTTATTACTACGCGTCTCTTTGTCATGTCTCTTCCCTTTATTAATATAAAAATCTAAATCAAAAACTCACATTAAATAAAAAGGGAATGTTTTAACAGGTGTACATTCCCCTTTATTTTTAAACGTTTGTATCG
>JAQVKX010000222.1 GCA_028694425.1 Candidatus Gastranaerophilales bacterium | reverse complement strand
AACCAAAATAGTTTCTCTCAAGCTCTCTTTATAAGCTATTTTAATATCATCAAAAAGTTGCAACATTTGTTTGAGTTCTGTATCTTTTGTTTTTTCGATTAATTGTATTGCTTCTTCTTGTTTCCCCTTGTTAAGTAATTCTCTTGCCGTAATACCTATTCTATGAATTTCTTTATGGGGTCCGTCAAATTTTCTGAACGTTGTTTCAAACATTATATTTGCATTTTTCAGGTTATAACTGTCATACCATTTACCAAACTCACATTCATGAGGGTCTGTGGTCAATGTAAATTCAGAATTTTCTAAAATACTTTTTTTAAGGGTTTCAATCCAATTAAAATGGTCATTAAATCTTTGATCTATCATTTGTGAAAAACTTTCGATCTCCTGAACAATAGACTTTCTGTTTAAAAGTATTCTTAAATCAATTAATTGAATTATTGCTCCTCTAAAATCTATTACGCCACGAACTTCAGGCGGTGTCTTAGGAAGAGGCGTAGTCTGAGATATTTGGTTTATTGATAAAACCGCTTCAGATGAAATTGCATAAACAACTTCATCAATTCCAAATAATACCCAAGGGGACTTTATTCTTGATTCATTCATTTTTCACTCCTCATTACTATACCATTATTTTCAGTGTAGCATGTTTTACAAAAAATATCAAAAATGTATCATTTATCCTTTAATCAATTGATGTATATTAAATAAAATCATATAAAATTTAATTATGGATTATAATGGACTTTTAAAACAAGCACAAGATGTTTCAAAGAATGCTTATGCGAAATATTCGGATTTTCTTGTCGGTGCTTGTGTTTTAGGTAGTAGCGGCAAGATTTATCCGGGCTGCAATGTCGAAAACGCAAGTTACGGCTTGACAGTTTGTGCTGAAAGAAATGCAATTGCAAATGCCGTTGCAAATGGTGAAAAGTCCATACTGGCATTGGCAATATATTCACCGAACATGAAGGATTGCACACCTTGCGGTGCTTGCAGGCAAGTTATTTCTGAATTTCAAGGTGAGAAAGAAGTTGAAGTTATAACACAAACACAAGACGGATATAAAATTTATAAAATCAGCGAACTTTTACCCAATAAATTTAAACTGTAGAGTTGATTATGTATTTTATAGAACTTATTATAAAAAAAATAGCTCAAAAAAAAGAAAAGCCGACATATAATCCGATGCAGCAAAGCGGATTACAAGATTATGAAGTTTGTGAACATATTTTCATGCCGATTGACAGCACAAATGAAACACTTTCATGTACAAAATGCGGAATTGTTGTCAAACGAAGTGAATTAAAAAACAAAAACTTTTTTATTCAAGATAAACCCAGCAAAGATTTAACTTGAGTAACATAATTTTTAGCAACTGTTTTAATGGGGGTTGTTATTCTGTCAGAATTTATTGCTATTACAGCAGCATTCAAAACGCCGGTTAAAGTTGATAATGTACTGCTTGTAACGCTTTCTAACGACACTTTATCATATCCGAGATTAAGCTTTGAGATTAAATCATTTGCTAAAGTAAATATATCATTATTTTTATCTGTTACGGCAGCTTTAAGTTGAGCATAAGTTAATTTTGACATTGCCTCATTAAATTTTGCCTCAGAAACACCTAAATAAGTCAAAGCATTTGTTCCTGCCGTTTCGGTTTTATCGTAAGGAACTTTCTTGCTTAAAACATCCGAACTCCATTTTGTTGTTTTTAAGTTAACCGGCGTGGTTTTTACCGTAGAAAGGTTTGCGACTCTAAGTTTTTGGTTATTATACATTGTCATTGCCGCAATAGATACAACAACAACCAGGCACAATATCAGTGCTATTTCTACAATGTTAACGGCTTTTCTCATCATGTTTTTCTCCTCAATTTAAATTTTTTCTCACTATAATACTATTATTTATCGGATTTGTAATATTGTAAACAAAATGTTTCGAAATGTAATACAAAATGTATATTTCTTGACAAATTACATGATTTGTTAATATCATGTAATTAAATAGTAGAAGTTGTGAGGTTTTATGAAAAGCTCTACGTTGAGAAGATCAAATCTTTCCAAAGAAAGAATGTTGGTTTTGGAAGAATTATCAAAGAATAAAAAACAGCCTTATGATGCGTCACCGGGTGTTTATGTCCGTGCAAACAAAGAAAAAGAACTTGACGTTTTATGGCAAAATTTTAAAGTCAGCCAAAAAGAAGATAAATCTCCCGGTATTTATTTAGCTACGGGGTTTATTGCCGGTGCTGTTGCCATGCTTATCATGACAACTCTATTGAGTTTTTCTGTTCGCGGAGGGGATGACGTTGCTTCTGTGACCAAAAACAAAGAAAAAGCTAAATTAACATTTATTCCTGCCGATAAAAATACTGATAAAGCAACTGTTAAAGAAAATGTCGGAGGCAGCGAAACTTATACAGTTAAAAACGGAGATACTTTAGCCGGAATTATTATGAGATTTTACGGAAAATATGACATTTCTAAAATTGACAAAATAAAAGAAGCAAACAAAATGTCCAATCCTAATAATTTACAAATCGGGCAAAATTTGATTATCCCAATGGATTAATTTATTAATATAATTCCGATAATTGTAAGAGATTAATCACATCCAAAGAGATTTCTTTTTGGATATCAAAAGGCGAAGCTTCAAAGTACTCAAAAGCTTCAGCAATTGTTTTATCTTTATCATACCATCTTCTTAAAATGTAATTGAAAGCATCATTAAGTTTGTTACTCTTTAAAGTAACACCTTTTTGTTTTGCATAATCAACTATAAATTCGGCACACTTAACTTGAGTTTGCTGATTAGCATTTCTTATCAAACTTATAGCTAAACTTACTGTCGGGTCAGCATCATACCATCTTTTATGCATAATTATCCTTCTTCTTACATTAAGCATAAAATATTTTACAGTGATTGTCAATACTCTTAAATAAGTAAAACGTAAAATGTGAAAAGGAAATAGGAAACAGAAAAGAAGACAAGATGCGTGGAGGCGTAGATGCGTAGAAAACAAAACAGTTCACCTATTCACCTTATAACCTAGGTCGTGTTGACACTAATAACACTATACGTCATGCCGAACTTGTTTCGGCATCTTGCAAGTGAACAAATATTAGACCCTGAAACAAGTTCAGGGTGACGGTCTGCAGGAATTAGTGTTGACAGA
>JAQVKX010000221.1 GCA_028694425.1 Candidatus Gastranaerophilales bacterium | reverse complement strand
CCAACAGCGTGTATGTGGCAATAGCGGGTGAAGTGGTTAATCGAAGGTTTGTGCCTCTTAGAAACTTTGTGCTAAACGGACAGGAAAGTGCTTCTAAACTGCTACTGCACATACACGCAAACCGTTACAGGCAAGCGTAAAAAGACAGTGCAACCCTGACAGTGACGACTGAAAAATGGAGATGTTGCAACCTGACAAATAAGCGGACTTTAACTGGACAGTTCTTTAACAACTTGACACAGACCAACGAGCCGACACTCAAAGCCGACCCGAATGTTTTTAAAATTTTATCCACCGCACTTTTTTTAAAACAATTTTATGCCTGCCCGCATTGGCACATTTGCAAGCCCCACAAGCCAACCCACGACCAAAGCTTGCAAAAGAGCCAATTTTGCCGACCCACTTGACAATAGTAATCTGTTGAAAACTTTGAGAGAGATTAAATGAGAAAATAAGAAAACTATTCATATCTTTGACGAAATTTGTCAAAGCAAACAGATTCAAAGATGAAAATATCAAAAGTTATCATTCACAATTTCCGTTCAATACTTGACAGCGAGTTTGACTTGGCGGATTACTCACTTTTAGTTGGAGAAAATAACGCGGGAAAAACGAACGTAATTTCAGCACTAAGAGCTTTCTATGAAGACGCTGGAGTGAAATTTAATGAGGGCAACGACTTCCCTAAAATACCAACTAAAGACAAAGAAAGTTGGATAGAACTACATTTTAAAACAACTCCAGAAGAACAGGAATCCTTAAAAGAAGAATATAAATCGGAAGATAGCATTTTACGCGTAAGACGTTATTTTAAGTCTGAAAACCCTGATTTAGTAAAAGGAAACCAAAGCAATATTTACGCTTACGAAAAGGGGACACTATCCACAAACCTATTTTATGGGGCAAAAGGAGTTTCACAAAATAAACTTGGACGCATTATTTATATACCCGAACTTTCAAAGTCTGACGACAACCTTAAACTTTCAGGCCCAAGTCCTTTTAGGGAAATGGTTAATTATGTTTTCGGCAAGGTTATTAAATCCAGTAAAGCATTTGAAACGCTAAACGGTTCATTTGACAAATTCAATGCTGACTTTCAAAAGGAAACAAGTGAAGACGGATATTCTATGAAAACGATTGAAGATGAAATAAATAGCGAGCTCAAAAATTGGGAAATAAAATTTGGAATAAAAATAAATCCAATAAAGCCACCTGACATTGTTAAAAGCTTGCTCTCTCACTACATTCAAGACAATAACCTTTCGGACAATAAAGAAATTGAAGTTACTTCTTTAGGTCAAGGATTACAAAGACATTTGATTTACACGCTTATCAAGCTCTCCTCAAATTATACTGATAAAAAGGAAGAAAAAAAGAAAGAGTTTTCACCTGATTTTACTCTGATACTTTTTGAAGAACCGGAAGCATTCTTGCATCCATCACAACAGGAGCAAATGAATTTGAACCTGCAAAAAATTGCAACTGAAAATAATCAGCAAATTCTAATAACCACTCATTCCCCGATTTTTGTTTGCAAAAACACAATGGCCCTAAACTCTATTATTAAAATTCAAAAGAAAAAAGGCCATACAAATATATTTCAAATCAAAAGCAATGAAATAGAAGCATTATTTGACGCGAATCTAAGCCTATTCAAACTCTTTTCTGATTTATTAGGTGATGCAGCAACGCCTGCACCAATAAAAGCTAAAATAAATAGCAAAAATTTAGGTAATGCTTCACCTGATTTAGCATTAAAACTTGAAGAAGAAACTATAAAATACTTTTTGTGGCTTGATAGTGAACGTGCAGCTTTATTTTTTGCAAAACACATAATTATTTGCGAAGGAGCATCAGAAAAAATATTTATTGATTACCTGCTTAATACTCAATGGCAGGATTTAAAGGAAAAACATATTTATTTATTAGATGCTATGGGCAAATTCAGTATTCATCGCTTTATGAATTTGTTTGGTAAACTTGGCATAACTCATTCTGTTCTTATGGATTCAGACAATGATAAGGATGTTCACAAATACATCAATGACTTTATTGAAGACAATAGAAATGAATTTACTTGGCATATAAAAAACTTTGACACAGATTTAGAAACATTCTTAGGAATTGACAAACCTAACCGAGCAGATTTAAAACCATTGAATTTAATGATGAAACACAAACAAGGAAATATTGCTGAAGCCAAAATTGCCGAATTGAAAGAATTGATTAACCACCTAATAACAGCACCTAAAATTGAAAACACCATTGCTGCTAAAGCTGAAGCAGTTGAAGTAAAATAAGATTTATGCCAACTTTCGGAGAAACTATAAAAAAATACAGAGAAGAAAGGCACTTGCCTTTGCGTACCGTTGCTTCTTATCTTGACATTGACCAGGCTGTTTTAAGTAAAATGGAACACAACAAAAGAACAGCCACAAAAGAACAAGTTAAGAAATTAGCGAAATATTTTGATGCAGATGAAAAAGAACTTTTAATACTCTGGTTGAGCGACCGTGTCGTATATGTAATTAAGGATGAAGAATTTGCTACGGATGCACTTAAAGTAACAGAGCAAGAAATTAAATACATTAAAAAGCAAAAGACGAAATGATGCAGAACTTATATAAAGATTTAGAAAAATTGCTGAAAGACAAATCAGAATTTGTCGTTAACGGCAAACTTAACAAAAGTAAAATTTCAGATGCTGCCTATCAGTATAATGAAGCATTACTAAAAATTCTGTTAAGCCATAACAGCCTGAAAAAGCAATTTTTTATGGAGGTTGGTGGTGCAACCGTTTTCAAACAAAGGGAATTTTTAAACTTCCTTAAGAACAAAGATTTTTTACCAAACAGTTATACTGAGTTTAAAAATCAAATCGGCTTACAAGACGAAAAAGGCGAATATTATCGTGAGAATAAAGATGTTGTTTTAGTATTTCCTTACAAGGACTGTGTTTTAGAAGGCGGGCAAGACAAGGAAGAACAGAAAAGAAATGAAATTTTTTACAATGAAACACTTGCTCCCGATGAAATAACCCGCCTGTTTGACACTAAAGCCCTTACTAATTTTGGTTCTATATGAAATACTGTGGGTAGTCAAATTTGAGTTTGCCACAGGTAAAGTAAATCATGTTAATAAAATTCCGGGAGTTTCTATAACCCCTTGCTCTTTTTTTAGCCAATTGAATTTT
>JAQVKX010000044.1 GCA_028694425.1 Candidatus Gastranaerophilales bacterium | reverse complement strand
TTACTCCTGTTGTAAAAATCCCATCTTCGTAAGTTAGAGCAACAGCAAGTCCATCAATCTTAAGTTCACAAACAAGTTCGGCACCTTACCTACTTCTTTTGTAACCCGCTCATACCATTTTATTAACTCATCATAATTGTTTGAATTATCAAGGCTGTAAAGTCTGTATTTATGTTTATGCTGGTCAAATTTTGTACCGACAGACCCGAGTCTTTGAGACGGACTGTCAGGAGTAATCAAAAGCGGATTTTCTCCCTCAAGTTTTTGTAATTCTCTGAACATTTCATCATATTCAAAGTCACTCAAAGACGGGTTTTCTTCAACATAATACAAATAATTATGTCGGTTTATTTCATTTTTTAAAAAGTTAATTCTGTCTAAGACATTCACCTTTTTCTTCCCCCTACTCAACCTTCCCGTTCTTGCGGGATGGAATACTGATTATTTAAAATTAACAAAAAAGTATTACATGCACATTAATAATTCTCTGATAACTTTTGCCGCTACTGCAGTTGAAACACCGCTTGAGTCATAGTGCGGTGAAAGTTCTACAACATCTGCACCGATTATATTAAGCCCTCTTAATTCTTTAAACCAGTTCATTAATTCGTTAAACGTAAACCCGCCTGCTTCGGGTGTGCCTGTACCCGGCATTAATGAAGGATCTAAAACATCTAAATCAACTGTAACAAAAACATTTTTGTTTGTTAATTTAATAAGTTGTTCGGGAAAATCAAGCTTTGTATTATATTTTTTCATCAAATTAAACTCTTCCTTCATTCCTGAGCGAATCCCTATTTGTTTAATGTTTTCAAAACCTACAATGCCTCCGATATGGTACATTACTGCGGCATGAGACATCTCTTCTCCCAGATATTCCTTACGCAGGTCGGTATGAGCATCAAAATGTACAACGGAAATATCTTTATAAAATTTTGAAATAGCCTGAATTGCGGGTAATGTAACCAGATGTTCGCCGCCGATTCCAAAAAAACGTTTTTTTTCTGCATAAATCTGCTCAACATTTTCTCTTATCAAATCAAGGGATTTGTAAGTGTTCCCGAGTGGAAAGTCCAAGTCTCCTGCATCATGGAAGCTTACTTCTTTCAAATCCTTGCCTGAAGAAGGTGAATAAGTTTCCATACCCCAGCTTGCAAGGCGGATTAACTCTGGTGCGAATCTTGAGCCGGAGCGATATGAAACTGTACCGTCAAAAGGCATTCCGAGCATTACAACATCCGAAGACGCATAATCTTCGTTCTGTCCCATCCAATTTCTATCTAAAAAAGGTCCTTTTAACATAATCACAAAAATATTTTCTCATTAAGCACATTGTTATTTTACTACAAACAATTTATATAAAAAATAAAATAGCCATAAAGAAATTAAGTGTTATAATATTAAATATGAAACAGGGAGAGAGAAAAAAGAGTTGGAATAATGCTTTTATTTACACACTGGCGATTTTTGTCGTTCTGTTTTCCATGCCAAATTTTGTTTTCGCAAAGGAGACCAAACCAGCTCCCATAAAAACTTTTTTTGCAAAGTTTATCAAGAAAAAACCGTCTAAAAATAAGCAGGAGACCGATTCTCCACAAGAAGAAAATGTTACGCTTATAAAAGGCTCCATTACTCTTTCAATTGATGATTGTGTTAATTATGCTTTGAAAAATGACCCGAATATTAAAAATTATGAAGCTACACAGAAAGCCCAAAAAAGTGCCGTAGGTATTGCTAAATCAAGTTATTTCCCGAGCTTGTACGGCGGAACGGGCTACACTATAAGTAATACTAAATATTTTGGTGATTTAAGTAATTCAGTGAATAATAATTATTACGGTCTCAATGCAGGGATTAACCAACTTATTTGGGATTTTGGCTACACCACGGCAAAAATCAATATGAACAAATATAACTGGGAAGCATCAGGATATGATGTTGAAACCTCAATCCTTAACAGTATCTATACTGTTAAGATAGCTTATACAGCAGTTTTAGCGGCAAGAGCCAATGAGGACATTTATGCACGTTCGGTAAGAATTAACGAGCTTAATGTTGACAGAACAAGGGCAATGTATGAGGTTGGCTTGAAATCCAAGATTGATTTGGTAAATGCAGAAGCTACTTTGACAAACGCTCAAATAAAACTTATAGATGCACAAAACCAGTACCAAACAGCATTAATAACGCTTAATAACTCGATGTATTATGTAAATGCGCCTGATTATTCAATTAAAGATACTGAAACTTTTAACTTTCAAAAGAATTATTCGGTTAAAAACGAGATAGACGTTGCTTATGATAGAAAAAATTATGATGAAAGTTCTATTGATGCTGAATTAAGAGATGGTGCGATATTAACTTCGGGAATTGAAAAACGGGATATTATTAAAAGCTATACCTTTAAACCTTTTGGCTACACAATGACGGAAGCAATTGCCAAAGCTTATGAAAACAGACCCGATTTAAAATCCTTAATGCTTGTCAGAAGAGCATCGGAAGAATCTTTAAAGGTAATAAAGAGAAGCTATTATCCTGCACTTAATGCCAGTGCCGGTTATACTTTTGCTAAAAGAAGTGACTACGGCTCAAATGCGATAGGCATTTATGCCGGAATGGACTTGCCTACCATAAATGCAATGAGTATAAAAAACCAGATTAACCAAGGCAAAGCCTACTTGGATATTGCAACAAACAACATTGACCTGTTAAAGACAAATATTTATTTTCAAATCCAAAATTACTATGTAAATATGAAAAAATTGGAAAAGACAATTCCTTTAATGAGCAAAAAAGTTGAACAGACTTTAGAGAACTTTGAACTTGCCGACGGCAGATACGCCGTCGGATTAAGCAATTACCTTGAACTCCAACAAGCCCAAACAGATTATAACAATGCACAATTAGCATTTGTGCAATCTGTATTTGATTACAACGAAGCAAGATTTTACCTCGAAAAAGCAATGGGTTTGAGATAAGCAAAATGTAAAAAGTAAAAAAGTAGGTCGGGCAGGGGTAAATGCTTATTGCTCGGCAACATAAAGTAAAAGGTAAAAAAGTGAAAAGAAAACTTATAATTATTACAGCAATTATAATAGTTTCAATTATACTGATAGTTTCAGCAGCTTTTAAATTTGAGACTAAGCCTAAATATGAGCTTTCAAAAATCGAAAAACGTACAATAATAGAGACTGTTGAGGCATCAGGAACCGTAAACCCCGTACAGACTGTCAGTATAGGCTCTCAGGTTTCGGGAATGATTAAAGATATTTACGTTGATTTTAATTCCAGAGTAAAGAAAGGACAGCTTCTTGCACAGATTGACCCGTCCTTATTTCAGGCACAAGTTGACAAAGCAAGAGGAGATTTAGGTGCTGCCAGGGCAAATTCCCAAAAAGTTAAAAGTATGCTTATTTATGATGAAGCTAATTACAAAAGGTACAAAGAGCTTTATAAAAAGAGATACGTGTCAAAGAGTGACTTAGATTTAGCTTATGCTACATATCAATCTGATTTGGCACAGCTGGCTTCGACGAATGCACTGATTTCCCAAGCAAATGCAACTTTACAAAATAATTTAACAAATTTAAGATACACACGAATAATTTCACCTGTTGATGGTGTGGTTGTATCACGTGATGTTGATGTAGGTCAAACTGTTGCAGCAAGCTTTCAAACACCTACATTATTTTCCGTTGCACAAGATTTGACTAAAATGCAGATAGAAGTAAGCGTTTCCGAAGCAGATATAGGCAAGGTTAAAGAAGGTCAGGAAGCTGAATACACCCTTGACGGTTATCCGAATGAAACTTTTAAGGGTAAAGTTTCTCAGGTGAGATTAGCTTCCACTACAGTTTCAAATGTTGTAACTTATACTGTTGTAGTGAGTGTAAGCAATGAAAACGATATCCTGAAGCCGGGCATGACAGCTAATGTTTCAATAATTACCGATAAAAAAGAAAATGCTTTATGCGTTGATAATTCAGCCATGAGGTTTACGCCGAAAGAAATTACCGGCGGCAAAAAATTTGACAAGCAGGGAATCTGGGTTTTAAGAAAAAACAAACCCGTAAGAATCAATATTAAAACAGGCGTTGCAGACAGTGACTTTACCGAAATTATTTCAGAAGAACTCAAACAGGACGAAGAAGTAATTATCGGAAGTTTGGATAAAAAACAAACAACTAATAATATGAAACCGCCGAGAATGTTTTAGCGTAAAGCAAAAAGCAAAAAGTGAAGAGTGAAGGGAAAAAGGAAATAGGGAATAGGCAATAGGAAATAGAAGACAAGATGCGTGGATGCGTAGAGGCGTTTCAGTTTTTAAGCCTTTCAACTTTTTACCTGTTTACCTTATAACCTGAAGCATTTTCCATTTAAAAACTACGCATCTACGCATCTTGTCTTCTTTTCCGTTCCTATTTCCCTTTTCCCCTTTAATAAAGTTTGTTAATCAAGGAAATGTGGGCTTGAAGCTCCAATTCATCATTCAATTTTTGCAACTCTATATTGTCCCTGTACCTTTTTTCAAGGGCAAGTTTTATTAAAAAATCTGTGAAATGCGGGTTTTTAGGCAAAAACGGACCGTGCAGGTAAGTTCCGAAAATATTTTTAAACCTTGCACCTTCGGTTTTATCTCTGCTGTTATTTCCTGCACCGGTCTCAACCATAGCAAGCGGCTTTGTATCGCCTTGCAGATAGGTTAATCCGCTGTGATTTTCAAACCCGACAAGGGTTTTTGGCACCGTAAATTCTGTTTTTGCGGTAACATTTCCGATAAATCTTTTGTCTCCTGCAACGGTATAGGCATCCAGTAAACCTATTCCGAGCAGTCTTGCACCGTTATGCGGCTGGTAATAATGCCCAAAGAGTTGATAACCGCCGCATATCCCCAAAGCTACGGCACCTGAATTCATTGCATCGTGCAGGGCGTTTTTTTGCAGTTGAAGCTCGCGGGAAACCTCAATTTGCTGCTTGTCTTGACCTCCGCCGATAAAATAAAAATCAAAAATCTCAGGGTCGATTTTATCGCCTATGTTTATATTGGTAATCTCAATATCAATGTTACGCCACTCACAGCGTTGTTTGATGGTCAAAACATTCCCAAAATCACCGTAAATATTAAGCAATTCCGGATACAAATGAGCCAGTGATATTTTTAATCTTGTTTCGGTCAATGTTTTTAGCCTTATTTTAGCCTCTTATAAAATCTGTTTTTATTATATCATAATCATCAATATCTACGGCTTTATTTTATTCGCCCATGACTTTAACAATAACTCTTTTTGCTCTTTTTCCGTCGAATTCTGCATAATATATTTGCTGCCACGTACCAAAATCAAGCCTGCCGGCGGTAATCGGAACAATAACTTCATGCCCTATCAGCAAACTCTTTAGATGGCTGTCTCCGTTGGTTTCTCCAGTGCGGTGATGGTTGTAATTTATGTCAAACGGAGCAAGTTCTTCAAGCCATTTATCAATATCTGCAATAAGTCCGTTTTCGGCATCGTTAACATAGACTCCCGCCGTAATATGCATTGCAGAAACAAGCACCATGCCCTCTTGAATCCCGCTTTGCCTCACTATTTCCTCAACCTCGTCGGTAATATTGATGTATTCCCTGTGTTTTTTGGTGTTAAACCAAAGATATTCCGTCTTAAATTTCATAACAAAATCCTCCTGTATGATAATTTATTTTACCAAAAATAAATTATGGTAAGTAGGGTGGGATTACTATTCCATCAAAAAATTATGATGAGGGTAGTAGTCTGTAGGTTGGGGTTTCACCCCAACGGAAACGTATATTGGACTTTCAGTAAGGTAGGGTGGGTTTACTATCCCACCAAAAAATTATTATTTACCAAAATCTGCTGAACCGGAAAAAACTTCGTTTTTAACTGATTAAACTCCTATGGAAATTAACACATGGTTTGAGCCGAAGTAACATTTAGTTGGAGTCAAAATGGATAAAACTTTTTAAAAATTTAGTAAAATTTTTCTCAAAAAGCTTGTCAATTTTTCTTCTTATTTTGTTTTATATGAAATAACAATTAAGGATAAGGACTGTGTGGATGCAAATATTAAACAATATTTATAATGTTGGTAGGGTTAATTATCAAAATCACTTAGGGCAAAAGTATCAAATAAATCCTTGTTTGACAGATATTAAAACAGATACTTTTATGTCTTCAAAGCATAATAATTCAAATATTGGACTGGTTAATTTTTGTGGTTTAGCACACCCATTAAAAATAAATTCTTTAGAGAAAATGTTTCAAGAATTGTATGAATTTAACGGAGATAATGTAGAATTTGCCCAATTAGCTTTTAGGAAAGTTAGAGACTACCTTGGATTAGCAGATGTTTTTACAAAAGATTTATCAATTGTAGACCTTAGCCGACCTAATGCAAGTAAAAGAACTATAGCTAAGTTTTTTTGGTTTTCAGGAGATATGGGATTAGATGAAGAAGCTCTTAAGACAAGCTCTAGAGCTTCAATTTTAGGTTATATTAGACATGAATTTGAACATTATTTGCAAAATGAAAAGATGATGCGTTCTGAGGACATTGGTATAGAAAGATTTATTGAATTAGATAACCAAAAAGCATTAAAAGCCCACAAGGAAGCTTTATTTGAAGCACAAATGCCATCTAAAAGTTGCATGAGCGATGAAGAATTTATTGAATTTAAGACTTCAAGAATTGACAGGGATTTTTGGGGAAATGTTATTGCAAAGAGAGGAGTTATAAAATCAGGAACTCCCGAAGCTGATGAGGCTTTAAAATATCTTGATGCTCATCTCTCATACCCAGAAGATGCTCCATATATAGAATATTATAATGAATTTTGTGACATTCCGTTAAAACACCCTGATTATTTAATGTTTATTAAACCATATCGTGATGAAAAAAATCATTATGACTATTATACAAGTATTTTAGAAACTAATGCTCGTAATGTTGAAAATGATATAAGAAAACAATACCAAGAATTTGTAGCTAAAAAAACTGGACAACAATCACCTACCGTCGAAGAAAAGGAACCTTTTAATTTACAGGAATTGATTAAAATAAAAAGATTCGATGAAATATTTGAACAAAAGTTTGGCAAATATAACTTACCTGAAAATTTTAAAGCATATATGTATACATTAATTGGCTATGACGTACACTATGATACTTCAGAAATAAATAATAAATTACTAAATTTAACTAGAGAAGACATTTTAAGTAAATTAGATTTATATGAAATCTTCCTTGAAAAAGGGCAAGTTAATATGCGTAGTCAAGAAGAGCTGGATTGTGTTAACAGATTCATTACAGAATATAGAACAGAAAATCCTAGGTACTGTTAACAAAGCTTACGCTAAGTGTTGTCCCTCCCTTGTGGAGGGACCGAAATCTTTGATTTCGAGGGAGGGTGAAAAAATGTTGGTTTTATTATTATTTTTAAACCCCTTTGTTAACACTACCTAGTACCTGACCATAAAAAAGACTCCCGAAGGAGTCTTCTTTATGGTGGGCGATACTGGATTTGTCTTGGTCGCTCGCGTTAAACGGGTCTACGGACTTCCTTTTCACAAGCTTTGCTTGCTCCAAAGGAAGTTCCTTCGCCCTCTGCTCGCTCCCGCTGGGGTCTTTTCCGGACATTTGAAGTGAGTTCCGACTGCCTCTGTTTTAGTGCTTATGCTCGATTGAGGCTAATTTTGACGAATTGACTGTATTTACCGGAATTACCGGATTTTTACCGGAAACTTGCATGTTTTTTCCATGAATATTCTGACTAAGTAGCTTAAAAGCTTGAATTACTCTATATTTGAGGCACTGGGCAAAAACCGGTAATTTTCATGCAGTTTGAAAGAGTCGGAAGGAACTAGGAAGACTGACTTAAATTCAAATAGTAAGCAAATCTTTCGCTATTAGAAAGAATTTTGAAAAAAATTTTCGAAAAATGCATCAGAAAAAGTGCTTTTTCAGTCAATTATTTTGAATTAACTTCAATAAAATCCATAACATTTTTAAAGCTTTCAATCGCTTTTTCAAAAGTAATAACTTCATCTGTTTTGGCATAAGACATTGAATCTACAAAATGCCTATATTCCTGTTTGTAAATTTTATCTTGCATTAATTTATCCAAAGTTATTTTCGCAAATTCAATTAAAGTATAATCCCTTTCGATTCCGCCTCGACCTTTATCATTGTCAAAAGAACTATCTAAAAGGTTTATAAATTCTGTATTAAATATTTCATCTTCCAGTGCAGAAATATCATGAAGGTGTCTGACAATTGTCGGGTCATTTTCTTTTGTATGTAAATCTTTGCTTCTGTCTTTTATGAAAACCCGCCACATCAAAGCACTGAATTTGTTTGCAATAACCTCAGACGGCTGAATACACTCAATTTCAGTGCTTGGCAAGTCTTTCAGGTAATCAAATAAGAATGGTTTTATACTGCAAACTTTTGTCGGTAAAATTAAATTCTCAAAAGTAAATTCAACCTTAATATTCGGGCGCAAATTAAAAGAGCTTTCAAATAATTTTTCATGCTCCATCTCAAAGCTCAAAAATTTATTTTCATTTCCCTTTTTAATCGAACTTTCTATAATCTTGCATTCATCAAGCTTGCTAAGCTTTTCTAAAATAAAGTTGTAAAATTTCTTTCTGTTTTCTCTTGAAAAATCTTTAGTTGCGTGAAGTCTGAAGTCAATATCTTCGGAAAATCTTTGGATTTTATTATAGGCTTTAGATAAACAAGTTCCACCCGAAAAAACAATTTTTAAATCTGGATAATTTATTTTTGACAATTCCGATAAGACTTTTACGACATAAATGTCTTTTTCAACAAACTGCGGAGCAATTCCGAATTCCCTTGAATAGCTGCTAATTAAGTTTATAATATCTGTCTTTGTTTCTGACCGTTTCATACTTTATATATTCACCGTTAAACCCTATTTTGCGGTTAATCCTACCGAGGACAGGAACAACTCTGCCTGTTGGAACTTGTGTCGTTTTGCCTTCATTGTACCATACTTCGTACTTACTTGGAATTGTTTTAAGTTTTCTTTTTTTAGCAACGATTTTTGCAATATCGGTAATACTTATTTGCGGAATTATTTTGCCTGTAAAAGAGGATTCTTCGGCTTTGACATAAATACCTTTTCCAACTTTCAAGATAAGTTCGTTTTTTATAAGCTTTCTCAAAGCACGCATGATTTGATCCTTGTCAGATAAATCTTCAAAATCAGTCAGCATAAAAACGAAATCTTTCGATTTCTTAATACGGTATTGAATTCTTTTTTCCAGTATTTGAACTATGGGCATTTTGTTTAATCCTTATATTACAAAAATACGACAACTATATTTACCATTATACGACATTATAGTTTAAACTTCAAGCCCTGAAGTACAAAATTATTAAATAAATTCCCCGTATTTTTCCATTGTGCTTTGTATAGAGTAGTCACCAAGCTGTTTATAGAGAGTTTCGATATTTCTACCGCTTTTTAAAAAGTTATATGCAAAAGTATGCCTTAAATCGTCAAATACAAAATCCTCTAAATTCAAATCTGCTTTAACTTGAGCGAATTTCTCTCTAAGCCGTTTTTGCTCCATTTCTTTTGAATATTTATCTCTCACAAATAATAATGTTTTGTGCTTAAAAACATATTTTTTCAATAACTCCATTATACCGTCATCAACGTGGATTTGTCTTTTTTGTTTTTCAAACCTGAGTTCTTGCAAAGTATTTTTGTAAAGAGTTTTGTTAATACTAATAATTTTATTTTCAAAATCTAAATCATTTTTGGTTAGGGCAAGAATCTCTGATTTTTTCATTCCTATTTTTAATGCTAAAAATATAATCGGATAAAGTTTTTTAAATTTTTCTTTGCATATTTGTAGCATGTAAATTACTTGTACAGGAGGAAGAATTTTAACAGGTTTTCGTTTTGTCTTAAACCTTTTTACCTGGAAAACACATTTTTTATCTATAGTCCCAACCTCTTGATGGTATCTAATTAGCTGATTTAAAAACATTACAGAATTTTTAATTAATCCTTGTTTCAAGTCTGAATTTTTACAGAAAATAATATACTTCTTAATATCCTCAACCGTAAGATCAGATAATTTTATATTTTTAAAATAAGGTGCAAGATGATTTTTAAACAAGGAATTATAACCTTTTATGGTGGAAACTGTGCAATTTTTCTTGGCATAATTTTTTATAAAATACTCAAAACTTTCGAAAAATAATATGTGGTTTTTACTTTCTTTTTGATGAAATTTCGTTTCGATAATCTCAAAATTGTCCAATGTTTGTATTGCTCCGATATAAACATAATTTTTATTTGAGTTTTCTATTTTCCCTATGTCTACCAAATTCGCCAAAATGCTTTCCGCGATATCGCATTCAATATCAGTGAACATAACGATATCATCAATGGTGAACTTTTTAAGTTTTTTTGCTGCGGTTAAAATTTTATTATGCATTCAGAATTTCCTCCGCTGTAGTTTTTTCAATTGTTGTTAAAGCGTTTGCCAATGCTGCTTTTTCAAGTTTGTCGATTATTTGTACAATTTGTCTGAATCTTGTTGCTTTTTGATGTATTACTCTGATTGCAGAATCTTGAATTTCCACTTCGGACAATTCCGTCACAATTTGCTTAACATCCTGAAAATCAAATTCGTCAAACCTATAAATCTCAGAAATTCTATCAAATAAATGCGTATGCTTTTTTAGCTTGTGTTTTGCTAATTTCATGCCGACCAAAACAATCGGCACGCCTGTTTCGTCGTGCAAATCTCTCAAACTTTCAATTGCCCTGAAATCTGCGAGTAAATAATCAATTTCATCAACAATTATCATTTGTGGCTTTGATTTTAGAGTGTTCACACATTGTCTAAAAATATCAGCCGTATAAAATCTCGGGATCTCATCAAGTTCGCTGGCAAGTTGCTCCAGTAACCACTTTGGAGTCATTGAATTTGTTGCCCTGATGTAAATTGCATCATGCTGAATTGCAAGATATAATGAGGTTTTAGTTTTTCCAAGCCCGGCTTCGCCATAAATTAAGCCAATTTTGCTGATATTTTCAGGCTTGTTTTTTAAATTGTAAATCAAGTTCATAAAACCTTTTACATTTTTGGTTCTAACAAAAATCTTTTTCATAAATTTTACATTCCTCTGTATTTTTGTATTCTGACAACCATTTTCTGTCAACATTGCAGGTGCAACCGTTTTTCATTAAATGTTCATAGCGTTCAAAATTGGTTTTGAATAATAGTTTTATTTTTGGACCTTCTTCGTTTTTTGTTTCTTCGGGGGCGGAAAAATCTCCGATTTTTCCGCCTATAGTTTTTTCAACAATCGGTTCACGCTCCTCAATCAATTTGCATTTTAAAACATCCAAATCTTCAACATTTAAAAACTCTTTGCAAGCCTTTATAGTCTTGTTTTTTAACTGTTTTTTCTTTTGAATTTTCTGCTTGTAATCCTCAATATCTTTAATTTCACCCGTGTAATGTGCAAGCGGATGTGTTAATGTTATTTGCTCCGCTTTGCACAAAAATTTGCCATTTATTGTATAAACTTTTATATATGAAAGGTCAAAAAGGCTATATTTTATCATAACTTTTTGCCTCAAGCCGTAAAGTGCATCGTCAAAATAAACCGCCTTCAAAAACCTGATTCCCTGGCTTGTAATTGTTTTTATCTCCTGTGCCATCATTAAATCATCTAAACATTGTTCGCTAATTTCTTGTTTCTCAATTCCTGCGAGCATTTCTTTTATCGTTTTTGCTTTATCATTCGGGCACAGGAGCGAATTTTTATACTCAAGCCAACTTTCAATCATCTGAATTGTTTGCTCTATTGTTGGGACAAACTCTCTGTGATTTTCAGAGTGAAATTTTTCATTCCGCTTCAGCCTTGCAGGTTTATTTTCAATACTTGTTCCGATGTAACTCGGCAATAACTTTTCAAAACTTTCCTGCATTTCTAAGAAAAACCTTTCGATAACTTTTGCTCTTGCATTATACGGATTTGCAAAAATCGGAGTTATGCCAAGTTTTTCATAAATACCTCTGATTCCTGTTTCTTGAAAATCGGCACTGCCGATAAAATATTTTGCCCTGAAGGCTCTGCCATTGTCTTGATAAACAAATTTTGGAATTTTGCCTAAATTCAGGATGGCGTTTCGCAAAGCGGATGCTATGTTTTGCGTGTTTTCTTCAAGCATAATTTCATACCCGACCAATGCGGTTGATTTCCAATCAAGAAAGCCGATTAATGTCGCCCTGCAAGGTTTTCCGGTAAATGGGTTGATTACTTGGAAGTTTAATTTTTTGCCGTCTGCAACCAAAACATCTCCGACTTCAATTTTCGATAAATCCCTTTTTATATGCGGAATTACTTCTTCTTTTAAAGATTTTTCGCCGTCGCGGAGCAAAATCCATTTGTCATAATTGTTATCCCGATACCAGTTTGCAAACCGCCTGAAAGTAGGATTTGACGGAATATAGTTTTGCTCGTTTTTCTCCAAAATGTACTGCGTTAGTGAAATTGCTTTACCGATGCTAAATTTGTTCGGGTGGAGCAAAAATTTCATAAAAATTTGTTTTTCAAAATCAGTTAAACTCGTTTTGCTTTCAGCTTTTGGGTAGTGATAATTTGGGATTAACAATCTAAAATCGGAACTGTTACTCAAAATTCTTTTCCAACGCTGTAATGTCCCGATTGATACATTCCCGATTGCAGAATAAATTTTTGGATACAACAATCCTGCATTGTAGGCATCCAAAAAATCCGTATCAAATTTTGTTTGCTTTCTCTGATTTTTCCTTTGTCTTTGCCATTCTTTTAACAAGTCAAATCGTGCGAGGGCTGTTTCTTTTGCTTTGTCGGTTGAATCTTCCTTGAAATTAATCGGCACCAAGGAAGTTGATTCAGATTTTATTTCCACTTTTTTATCTAAATATTTTTCCTGCAATTCAGGTTCAATACTTGATATGAGTATTTCAAAACTGTTTCCGCCCTGAACTTTTATTTCTTGAGTTTTGTATTTTAATTTTGCAAGGCGAATCGCACGGGTGCTGACACCTTTTAATTCCGCTAATTCTTTGATTGTTATGTATTTATCGTCTTGGATTATTGATGGTTCAAAATCTTTGTACTCCATTCTGTTTTTCCTTTCGTAAAAACTTCATTCCGACAGATTTTTCACGTGGACGTGCTGGGTTCGCTTTGCTCACACGGCGCACTTATCAAAATCCGCTCCATACTTCCACATTAACTCTGAATGTCAAAATTAGTCGGAAAAACAGAAAAGATTTATCATTCAGACACAACGTGAGCGAGCAGAGGCTGAAGTTCGGAAAATGACATTTTTCGAACGCAACGCCGTTTATTGCGAGCGAGTAAGAGACTTGTAAAACTCGGAAACAGAGTTAAGATGTGTGTTGCAAAGGAGATTTATGAAGAGAGAAATACGTGAGAAACTAGAATTAGTGGAGCAAAAAATGTTAAAAAGCCCAAATAAAAACGGAAGCCGTTTTTTATATCGACGGGAGCGGATGATAAGGTACAAACTGATTTTCCGTGGAATTTCGCAAAAAAGACTCGCCAAAGAACTAAACCTAACTGAAAGCTACATCACCCGCCTGATAAGCGGCGAACGCTATAGCCAAGATTTTGAAATGTTTTTGGAGCGGAATCTTGAAATTCATTATTGTTTTATTTAATTTTTAAACAGCTTTTAAATAGGTTCTTGCGAAAAATCCATGAAGTGTTAATATAATTAATCATGGATATAAATAAAATATTAAAACTTAGACAGTTCAAGGCTTTTGACCTTGATGTCAAAAATGAGAAAGTATTAATTCACG
>JAQVKX010000220.1 GCA_028694425.1 Candidatus Gastranaerophilales bacterium | reverse complement strand
CAGATATGCATAGCAATGATCAGCTTTATTTTATTGCGACTAATGGATGAATTAAAGGAATTATGCAAGGAAATTCCTACAAAAATTATGCTAAAAATAGTGGGGAGTAATTTATTTAATTGCCTACAAATAAGAAATTATGGTCGACGACGGCACAAGAATCCTAATCAACTTCAATTTGAATGGGTTTTGGCTACTTAAATTTATCATGGACAGTACTGGAACTTGTTTCAGGATCTATCCAACAGATAATTTGGTCTGATTTTCATGTTAAAATTGATTTATGAAAAAAGATTTTTATGTTGACATTATTATCAATTATCATGAGACAATTTAATTTTAATTTTGATGATTTAATTGCAGATCGGTTAGATCCCGAAACAAGTTCGGGATGACGTAATGGGTGTTGATGTGTGTAATAATGTAGTAATATAAAAAGGAAACAATTACTTTATGATTTACGGAATTTTATCAACAATAGCTTTTATTATGATTTTGCCGTTTTGGCTTGTTGCAGGGATTTTTAACCCGAAATTAGTTGCGGGGTTTAGAGAGAAATGCGGCTTTTATAAACAAGCAAAAAGTGGAATGGAAAATGAAAAATGGATAAAAAGGGAAAAGGGAAAGGGGAAAAGGGGAAAAGAATACCCTCCCTCGAAATCAAAGATTTTGGTCCCTCCGCAAGGGAGGGACAACTTTTCAACTTTTCGACTGTTCGACTATTCAACTTCTTCTCACTTCTCGCCTCTCACTTCTCACTCAGAAAAGCCAACCCTCGTTTTCTACGGTGTTTCTGTCGGTGAGGTTATTGCAATTGAAAATTTAATTAAGAAAACGCGTGAGAATTTTCCTGATATAAACATAATTCTTTTAACCGGAACAAAGACCGGGCAGGAAATTGCACATAAAAAACTGGGGGAAGTTTGTAATTTTATCTCTTATTTCCCGTTTGACTTTCCGTTTTGTATTGAGAATATGCTGAAAAACCTTAATCCTACAGCTGTTTTTGTTGCAGAAACGGAGCTTTGGCCTAATTTTGCCCGCATAATGAATAAAAAAAATATTCCGCTTTTTATAATTAACGGCAGAATTTCAGACAGGACTTATAAAAGTTATAAAAAATTATCATTCTTTTTTGGTCCGATTCTTAAAAAATACACAAATATTTATACCCAGAGCCGACAAGATAACGATAAGCTAATTTCAATCGGCGCGAATCCTGAAACAACAACCGTTATGGGAAATTTAAAATTTGATATTAAGAAGCCTGATGTTTCAAACCTTATGTTTAAAAAAAATCCTCCGGATAAGATAATCCTTGCAGGAAGTACTCATAGCGGCGAAGACGAGATAATTTTGGAGGTTTTTAAAGAGTTAAAAAAAGACATACCAAATTTAAAATTGATTATTGCCCCTCGGCATCCTGAACGTAATGAAAGTGTTTTTAATTTAGTAAAAAATAGGGGAATTGAATGTATTAAACGCTCGGAGATTTTAAACGCCCCCCACCCCAAACCCTCCCCCTCAAGGGGGGAGGGGGCTAATTCTCCTGCTCTCCTGCCCTCTTGCCTTCTTTTAGATACCATGGGTGAATTGGGGAAATTCTATTCGGTTTGTGATGTTGCTTTTATCGGCGGAAGTTTTAATCAAACCGGCGGACATAACCCTCTTGAAGCAACAATTTTTAACAAACCTGTTGTTTCAGGTTCAAGTATTCATAATTTTAAAGATATTTATGCGATTTTAACATCTTCGGACGCCGGAAAAATAGTAAAAACAAAAGAAGAATTAACACAGCATTTAAGAAAACTGTTAACGGATGAAAAATTTTACCAAAAAGCCTCAAAAGACTGTGAGAATGTCTTTGAAGAAAACAAAGGTGCTTTGGATTTTGTTTTAAAAGTTTTACAAACGCTTGTTTAGTAACTGTTTTTTTGTAAAAATAAAGATACAAAACGTCATCCTGAATTTATTTCAGGATCTATCCAATTAATGGAAACTGGCAAGATGCTGAAACAAGTTCAGCATGACGCAACGGGAGATAAGAATGAGTTTAACAGTATACTTAGGAATAGATGTTGGTTCGGTGACAACAAAGGCTGCAATTGTAGATGAAAAAGGCAAGTTTGTTGACAGTTATATGTTGAGAACTGCAGGAAAACCGGTCTGGGCAGTACAGAAAGGATTAAATGAACTGTTTAAAAAAGCACTTTGTGAATATAATGTTCAAGGAGTCGGCACAACAGGCAGCGGAAGGAATTTGGCGGGAGCGTTGGTCGGTGCTGATGTTATTAAAAACGAAATTACGGCACACGCTGTTGCGGCGAGTACATATATTCAGGGAGTTCAGACAATTCTTGAAATCGGAGGACAAGACAGTAAAATTATTATCTTGCGTGACGGAATTGTAACAGATTTTGCAATGAATACGGTTTGTGCAGCCGGGACAGGAAGTTTTCTTGACCAGCAGGCAAACAGGCTTAATGTTCCTATTGAAATTTTTGGCGAAACTGCTTTAAAATCTGAAAATCCTGCCCGTATTGCCGGACGCTGCGGCGTTTTTGCCGAGAGTGATTTAATCCATAAACAACAATTGGGCTATCCGGTTGAAGATTTGCTATACGGACTTTGTCAGGCTTTGGTCAGAAATTATCTCAGTAATTTAGCTTTGGGAAAAGAACTTTTGCCTACGGTGTCTTTTCAGGGCGGTGTTGCTACCAATGTCGGCATGGTTAAAGCTTTTGAAGAAGCTTTGGAAACAAAGATTGTTGTTCCTGACAATCATCAAACAATGGGTGCAATAGGAGCAGCATTATTGGCGATGGAAAATCATCAATATACCGAACAACCGACTAAATTTAAAGGGCAAACTGTCGGAGACATGCATTTTAATTCAATTACTTGCGTATGCAATGATTGTTCAAATAATTGTGAAATAATTACAATTGTTGAAAGTGATGAAAATCAGCACCATGTTGAAAGTATAAAAGATATTAAAGGAAATGTTATTGCCCGTTGGGGAAGCACCTGCGGAAAATATTCAATCGGATAAATCTTGGGATATATCTTTTGTTAGTTCCAAAAGTTGGTTACAGCTGTTTACAATATTATTAAGATATTCAACTTGTTTATCACGTTCAAGTTCTATTTCAGACAGCAGTTTTGAAGTTTTTAATATGTTATCAACGGGTTCTTCAATT
>JAQVKX010000043.1 GCA_028694425.1 Candidatus Gastranaerophilales bacterium | reverse complement strand
CCCTCCCCCATTTTTCCTGATGCTCATTCTTCGCATCGGAAAAATTCCCCCTCCGCAAGGAAGGGGGAATTGTAAACGCTTATTGCTAAAGGTTTTTCGCCTTACGTAATTTCTGGTGATTAGTTACGTTAGATTTTTAACAACTCCTCCAAGACAAGTTTATAAGATGTTAAATCCCTTGCTGCAATTGACTTTGGAAGGCAACTGACTTCAAGCCTGTCTGCTATACTTTTTATGTTATAAGTTGCAGAAATTATTAAAACAGGTGTATTTTTATATTCTTTTAGTCTTTGAACCTGTTCTATAAACCATTCTCCGGCATGTTTAGGTTCAAAATCAAGCTCCATCTGTAAATCTGAAATAATTAAATCATAAGGTTCTCTTAAACTGTTATAAATCATGTCATAGCCGTTTCGGGCGGAGTTTGCCGTATAAACGGCAAACTCCGCCCCGTATATTTCTCTTAATACTGACCGGTGATAATCCAGCCAGCCTCTTGAATCGTCTACAACAAGAATTTTCTTTTTTATCATTTTTCCTCTGTAAAAAATATGTTGTCGGGCAAGAATGCCCGACCTACTTTATTTTGTCAACAAAAAAACTTTAAATTCACTCGGCTTAAGCTTTTTGAAGCAAAGAGAATGCTCACTTTTCTTAAACGGTTTTTCAACAAAATTCTCTCCGTCAAAAATAAATTCCGAAATTACATCAAAATCCCCGGGTAAATTTATTGATTTATCGGATATCTCATTATTTTCATCTTCATTTTCGGGCAGATTAAGATAATTTGCCGCTACAAGCAAAGCTGATTTAAGAGGTTCTTTTGAAATCAGCCAACACGCAAAGCCTTCTTCATCTTGTAATATAATTTGGGCTTCCCCTTCTGTAACAAGTTCCTGAGACTTGGCAAAACGGCTTATCGCATCAAATTTAGCAAAAAATTCGTAATTTTTCTCTCTAATCATTGAAACTTCCGCCCCGATTGTTCTCTCAATCCCTGTTTTAGTAAATGATTCATCGCCATCAACATATAAAACCGGACGCTGAGCATTTTTTCCGCCCGGCAGAAATTTATACTTAAACCATTTGAATAAAGCTCCTTCTTTGCCTAACTGCCCGGGATACTGGTCAATTACACTGAATTCTCCATCTTGATTATTGTAAGTTTTCAGTATGGAAAGATTTTCTGTTTTAAAATTTTTAGTGTTATAAGTTGCTAAATTTTGATTGTCATCAACAATTTTTTCCGGAGTTTTTTCAAATTGTGCCGGAATATCATCACCCCAAAGCACATCAAACTTCATATCTTCATGGTATTCTTTCAAAAATCCGCCGCCAAGCATATATTCGGCAAGAGAGGCGAAATAAGGTATTTTAGTTTTCATTTCGGTATTTAATTTCGCCAAAACTTCTCTTGGAACACGATAACTTATAGGCATACCGTTTTTTTCGGAAACTTCATCAACAATATGGTCTGCATGGTCAACCCTAAAACCGTCAAAGTTGTAATCTTCCCTAAGTTTTTGCATAAATTTAATGAAAAAATCAATTACAGATTTATTTAGCTGTCCGTTCTCCAAAAAAGCAAAATAAAACGGGGTCTGACAGTCAAGATTTGCAAATTCGCTGACTTCTTTACCTTCAAAGTCATAATGTTTAAAAATAGGATAACTTTTGCAGTCGCTCATTTTGTCAAAAACAGGTCCTCCTGCAGAACACCATGCTCCCCCCGGAGCAGACCACAGACCTTCTTGCATAAGTGCCTGTATAACATCCATTTGTTTGACAATTTCATCTTCGCTAAACTGCTTGGAAACTTTTTCGCCATGGACTTGGGTGACAATTTCCCTAATTCGTTTTTGAAGTTTCACCTGATTTTCTTTTTTAAGCATTTCGTTTGAATAAGATTTTTTCAGTTCATCCAATTCTTCTTCAAATTCATCATAAATTGCCTGATAATCCTTGCTTAACTCCCCGGCACAAGCCTGTTTGTAGATGTTTTTAACAATTTCAATATCTTCTTTGTCATATTTTTTTTCAAGTTTTACGGCAATAGTTTCCAAACTGTTTTGAATTCTACCCATAAGCTCGTTAACATTAAACCATCTTGTAATTTCGGGATTAGCAAGTACTACTTTTGCAAATCTTCCGGTCTGTGGCAGAATGTCGTAAATTACTGGATGTCCTGCAAGTTGAGCAAGCGTAATAAACGTTTGAACTTGAGCTTTAGCGTCAAGCCCCAATGCTTCTTTTAAGTCGGCATCTTCAAGATTTGGACTTACTTCGCTGCTTTTGGGCAAATATGCACAACCGAATTCTCTGGGGTGAAAAGGAATTAAATAAATTGTTGTTGCAAAAATGTTTCGCTGCAAGTTCCCTCCGGGCAAAACTAAAAGCTGGCAAAGCCAGTCAATGAACTTCCCGGGCTCCTTGCCTGCGTTCCCGTTGCCGAGTCCTGCGAGGTTAATCAGCTTGATGTCATGCCCTTCTTTTTTAATCCAGTTTGAATTTTTAATCTCATTTCGGGCTAAAACACTTATTTTTTCATTATCAAAATAAAATTTTTCACCGTCAAAAACTTTATTAATCTGCCATTTAGTCTCTAATCCGAATAATATTTCTGCAGGAGACAATTCTTCAAGGGCTTTTATGTATGGATACGGAAGATATTGGTATGTTTCAACCAAATTCCGCAAATAACTTTTTCTCTTGGGTGAAATTTCATCAAATTTATAAATTTCCTTTAATTTAGAATAAATTTCATTAATTCCTGCATCTTTTGGCGTTTTTTTCTCATTCTGCTTAAACAGAAACCCAAGCATAATCCGCTCCAATTTTACTACTATTCCCAGTCAAAATTATAGCATGAAATATTATTACAAACTTGAAAATTAACCGTTTATCGGTTTTAATATTAATTATGATAGATTTGAAGAGAGTGAAAAAGAGTTATAAATCGCTAAAGGTATTAAACGATATTTCGTTTTCGGTGAATGAAGGAGAGATTGTCGCAATAATAGGTACATCAGGCTGCGGTAAAACAACATTGCTAAAGTGTATTAACGGACTTGAGAAGATTGATGACGGAGAAATAATTATTAACGGGGAAAACATTAACCGAAAAAACTTCAATTTATCTAAGTTACGTGAAAATATCGGGATTGTTTTTCAGCAGTTTAATCTCTTTCCGCACATGACAGTCAAGCAAAATATAACCTTGGCACCGTTAAAAGTTAAAAAAATGTCCCAAAATGAAGCTGAAATCCTTGCTATGATGCTATTAGAAAAAGTAGGGCTTTTAAGCAAAATGGACAGTTATCCGCATGAGCTTTCAGGCGGGCAGGCACAGAGAGTTGCAATTGCAAGAACACTTGCAATGAAGCCCAAAGCAATCCTTTTTGACGAACCTACAAGTGCCCTTGACCCTCACATGAAAATGGAAGTTCTTGATGTTATAAAAAAATTAAAAGATGATAAAATGATAATAATTATGGTAACTCATGAAATGAAATTTGCCAAAGAATTCGCCGACAGAGTTATGTTTTTGCATAACGGGCAAATAATTGAAGACGATATTCCCGAAAATCTCTTTAATTCACCCAAAAGTCAGGTAGTAAGAGATTTTTTGAAAAAGTTAGAAGAGGATTAACATGAAAAAAATATTTATTTTGCTTTTAGGCATTATGTTTATTGTTACGGGATGTACACAAAAAGAAAACAATCAAGATAGTTTATCCAAGATATTGCAACGCGGTAAAATAATTGTCGGAGTTAAATTTGATACAAAACCTTTTGGTTATATGAATCAAAATCAGCAATTAATCGGATTTGACGTAGATTTGGCAAAATACATTTCAAAAATTATATTAGGCGATGAAAATAAAGTCGTATTTAAGCAAGTTACACCGTCAAATCGCATTTTGGCACTTAACTCAGGTGAAATCGATATGGTTATTGCAACCATGACAATAACTCCTCAAAGAGAAGAGGTTATTGATTTTTCTATCCCCTATTACATTGCAGGACAAGCAATCATGGTACCTCAAGACAGTAAAATAAAGTCTATATCTGATTTAAACAGAAAAAAGGTTATAATTGTTTTCGGTTCAACAGCAGAAGATAATATCAGATTAAGAGCCCCTGAAGCAAATATTATCGGGTTTAAAACATATACAAGCGGTTATAGTGCTCTTAAGCAAGGCAGAGCAGATGCCCTGATGTCTGATGATACAATACTTATGGGGTTTACAATGGCTGATAAATCATTAAAACTCCTCCCCCAAAGATATTCTAAAGAACCTTACGCTATAGGATTTAAAAAAGGTCAGGATTCTTCAAGGTTAAGAAAAAAAGTTGACTTTATTCTTAAAGATATGAGAGCAAGCGGAGAGCTAAAACAACTTAAAAATAAGTGGGTTAAATATTAATGTACGGTTTGGATTTTTCAATCTTATCAGAAAACTATAAAACAATATTTGCAGGGATTTCCATGACTGTTTTAGTCTCAAGTATTGCATCTGTTATTGCTTTTGTTTTAGGCACTTTCTTTGTTTATTTCAGGATAAGTCCAAACGAATCAGTACAAAAAATTATGGATTTTTTGGTGTCATGCATCAGGAACATGCCTCTTTTGATTTTAATTTATTTATTTTATAAAGGTTTACCGTCAATAGGTATAGTATTTTCGGCATTTGTATGCGGAGTATTGGCATTGGGAATATACACTGCCGCTTACATCTCGGATGCTCTACTGTCCGGAATTTATGCCGTCCCGAAAGAACATTTCCAAGCCTCAAAGGCGTTAGGGCTTACAAGGATACAATCTTTTTTATATATTATTTACCCTCAGGCTTTGAGGCATTGTGTTTTTATTCTCGGAAGCCAATTCATGAATCTTATAAAAAACTCTTCACTGGTAAGTTTTATTGCCGTAGCGGATACTTTCTATGTTGTTTATAAAGGCATGGCAGACAGTTACAGAATCTACGAATATTTTATTCTTGCCGTTGTTGTTTATGGTTCTTTAACACTTTTTGTACTTTTGGTTACAAATATTTTACAAAAAAATTACAAATTACCTGCCGCGGAGGTGAGGGTATGACAGGTAATGTGATAATAAATAACCTTCCTTTCTTAATGCATGGACTTTTTGTTACACTGAAAGTTGCTTTTATTTCAATTATTTTAAGCATGCTCTTTGGAACAGTATTAGGAGTTGCAAGGTTTGCAAAAATACCTCTATTATCTTTAGTTGTAGGTTTATTTATCGATATAACACGTGCAGTACCCTTGATTTTATATATTATCTTTATTCATTTCAGCATTTCGCCATATCTTTACGAGCATGCCTGTTTTGTAAATTATCTAGGCATAAATTGTTTGGAAATGTTTTCGGCGGTTCTTGCAATTGTAATCTTTACATCGGCATATATTGCAGAGATTATAAGAAGCGGGCTTGCAAGTATCGAGAATGAACAAATACTAGCTGCAAAAGCACTTGCTCTGAACGAATATCAAACAATGGAATACATAATATTACCTCAGGCTATAACAAGAATGAAACCTTCATTGTGTGCCCAATTTATAACCCTTGTAAAAGACACTTCTCTTGCCTCTGCTATCGGATTAATTGAATTTACAAGAGCGGCTGAAATTGTTTACGAAACTTCATTGCATGAGTTTCAAATATTGTCGTTTGTGGCATTAGTATACATAACAATAAATTTTTTAATCCATAAAATTTTAGTTAACTCATGAAAGTATTAAGCACTTGACTTTTTATATAAACTTTGTTAGTATTTTATTTGACTGTAAGAAAACTTTATTAAGTTGAATAGAGAGTTTTATAAAGTTTTGAAATATGAGTGTAATCAATTAACGAAAGGTAGAAAGATTATGACAAAAAGATTCGGATTTACTTTGGCAGAAGTATTAATCACATTAGGTATCATAGGCGTAGTTGCTGCCATGACTATACCAACATTGATGAATCAAACAGGTCAAGCTGAATTTAAAACGGGTTTAAAAAAGGCAATGTCTGTATTAAATCAGGCTATAACAATGAATGTAGCTTTAGATTCTACTGATTTTAGCGGATTAGTTAATGGCAATGCTACAGGTTCTATTTATTCTATGTTTACAACAAGAATGAATGTTATAAGCACAGGAGCAAGTAATGTAATACTGGGTGCATTTAACGTTGGGGCTAATTACACATTGTTCTTTAATGACGGTATGGCTGTTACATTCCCTACAGTTGCAACGGCTTGTGTACAAACTTCTAACTGCAGACTTGTTGTTGACGTAAACGGAACCAAAAAACCAAACAGATTGTCACTTGCTACAATAGGTAACACTACAGCAGGTGTGTATGACCAATTTGTATTAGACTTTTATAATCAACAGGTTATGCCACATGATGGCAAAGCTAAATATCTTTTGTATAATTAATTAATTAAAAAGATATACATAACAAAAAAGAGTAATGATTTTTCATTACTCTTTTTTGTTAATTTTTATTTCTTTTTCTTTCTTTTAAATTTATCAATTATATTGTTAACGAATTTTTTTATTGGTGAAGGTTTTGGTTTCGGTTTTGCGGTTGCTTGAGGTTTAGAGCTTCTTGCGGTATTGTTACCTTGAGCTCTTCTAGCGGTTAATTGTGCTTTCCCCTTGGCTTTTCCCGTAGCTGCAGCTGTTACTCCTGCTTTTTTTGCGGCAGCCTGTACTTTAGTTGTGTTTTTTGCAGCGGTAGGTTTATAGTCACTGGGTTGGAATACATGATATCGAGATGGTAAATTAAGAAGTTTACGAATTTTATAACTGGATTCAAGACCATTACCTAAAGTAACACAAATGTGTCCATGTTTATTACCCGGATATTTATCCCAAACTATTACATGCCCGGCTGCTAAATTTTTTAATTGTTTTCTTGGAACTTTTATTTCTCGAAAATTTTTATTTGCTCTGAGTTGTCCTACCGCTTTATAAGCACTACCTACAGATATACTGGGAAGTCCTGCTGCTGTTAAAGCCATGCGTACGCCCCTTGCACAATAACCGTCTTTACCGTCTTTATATTGAGCCCAAATGCCCTGATGTGAAGGTGTTGAACCTATTTTACGTGAAATTGCTGCTAGTTTATTTCCGATTACAGATGAGCCATTAGCACTTGTCATACCTGACCAATCTGAAAGACCTAAATAGTCATTTAAATTGTAGTCTCCTTGATAGCTACTGGAGCTATGGCGTTTAGAACTTGATGTTCTATTATATGCGGGTTTGTCAATCCCTGCATCCGGTCTGTAATCATCACATTCAGACAAATCCGTATCTAAATAATTAGCAAAATCTAATGAATCTTGATATCCACCGTAATTCATAAATGTCTGGTTTCCATAAGGATTTGGTGAACCTCCATAATTACCAGGTGACGGAGATGGAATAGCATTAGATATTGGAATTTGACTATTATTTGAGTTGGCGGATGTTTCTGATACATTTTCAAGCTCAGGAAACATTTGTACCAAAGTTGCTTTTGCCTCGGAATTAGCATCATTAAGTTTTCGTGCATTCTCATTTGATAAATTGCTCAAAATATTTGCGACATTCTCTTTGCCTAAAGTATTTATAAGTTGTTCTACATCAGCTGAAGTAGCAGAAGGATTTGTAACAGTATCAATAAGAATTTTTTCACCGTCTGTTGAATTAGAACCGGAACTCGGAAAAATTTCTCTTGATACTTCATTATTACGTTGTCGCTGTCTTACCGGAACCCCTGATGAAACATCGCCGGCGGGGTAAGCCCCTGATACTCTTATCATATTTTAACTCCCTTTTTTATTGTAAAACCTCTTCATGCTTTACAACATATTTCGTATCCCCTATTTAATTATCTCCTTGTATAGCTTTCTTGTGAAATCGCTATAATCCTCTGTTAAATATATATCCCCTTGTATTTACTATCTAAAAATATTAATTTAAAATATATCCCCTTATTTATATAAAGTATTTTGCTTTAAAAAAATTGCCTGAAATTTATAATTAAATTTAAAATTTCTTAATATAGCAAATTACTTATACATTGACATAATAGTGCTTACTCAAAATTAATATAACCCACCAAGGTTGTCATGCTGAATTTATTTCAGCATCTATCCAGAGTAGTATGCCGGACAGATCCCGAAACGAGTTCGGGATGACACTTTATGTTGGTTTTATTAATATTAAGTTTGAAATTAATATTATGAGCTTGCGGAAAAATTAAAATTTTTCTCGCAATCTCCCTTGTCCGGCTTAAACCCATACCGCCGGCTTCTTGAATTATTCGCCGTTAAACGGGCTACGGGCAAAAGCGTCGTTTTGCCCTTCCGCCCTCCGGCGAAAATTCGCTATCCCGCAGCCGGTAAGGGTGCAAGCACTTCTAAGGTCGGATTTGAAAAATTGCGAAAAATTGTCATTTTTCGAATTTTTCCGCATCCTCTATATCAATGCATAATCAAGTTGCTATATATATAAAAAAGAGAGTAATGAACTCTCTTTTTATGCATATAATTCATCTAAACTTATATAACCTGAAATGCCTTTTGGTATTCCTCGATGTGTTTGGATCTTAACACGGTTACTTTCATTACCGCCTCCTGTTTGAAATCCGTTTGAAGTTTTAGCAAGAAGGACGTTCACATGCGATCTTCCGTCTTTGTAAATAAGTAAATCACCGGGTTTTGCATTTGCAAGGCTTTTACCGGCATGATATGCTCCTTTTGTTCTTGCACGAGACATTAATCCCGAAACAGAGGGTTGAAAACCTAATGGAGATTTACCAAATGCATATTTAAGTGCATTACTGGCAAAAGCAGCACACCAAGGTAATGATCGAGCTAATCCGTATTTTGTATGTTGTCCGTTAGCCTCACTAACGCCGACTTGACTTTTAACCCAGTCGATTATACTTTTACGAACTCCTGATGCCTTGTTGCCTATAGATTTAATAGCATTTCGTGTCGTTTCTACAAATTTTGTACCTGCTCTTTTAATACTTCTTCCGACTCCCCTAGACATATTTCTTACAAAATTCATACCCCTTTGTAACACGCCGGGTCTTGCAGGTACTCTGCTATATCTTTGCGGTTGATAACTTGGAGCTTGTCTTGCCCCAAATTGACGATTTGTGACCCCTAATCGGCGTGCGAGACTGCCTAAAGAAAGCGGTGAAGAGTGTCTTGGCAAAGTTTTTTTACTTGTTGAACCCTTTTTTGTTGAACTTTTAGGCAGTAATTTTTCCAATACAGCCGTCAAACGTTTTAAAATATCCTCAAGGCTTGGTGCAGAATTTGCCCCAAAGAAAGTTTGAGGAATTGCTGCAGGAGTTGCGGCAGGAGTTGTTAGAAAACTTGCCATAGGACTTGCGGCAATATTTGCAGTATTGTTTGCTGCACTGTTATTTCCTGTCAAAAGTTGTTGCAACAGTGTCAGCGGTGCAAAATTTTGCACCGGATTTGCTGCAGTATTATTTACCGTATTGTTGCCTGCCAAAAGGCTTCCCAATAAGTTCAGCGGTGATAAGTTTTGCCCGAGATTTGGTTTAGGATGTGTATTATTGTGGTTTACCCCTAAAACATTTCCCAAAAAACTTATCGGCGACAAACCTTGTAAACTAAAGGTCATTTTCATCACCCCTTTTAATAAATTATCCCCTAATTAATTTATCCCCTTTAAACATATAAAGTATTTTTCTTTTAAAAAATTGCCTCAAATTCATGATTAAGTTTAAATTTTGTAATATAATAAGTAATGGGAAAAGGGGAAAGCAATAAGGCTGGTAAGCGTTACTAAGTAAAGTAGGCAAAAGTTTAGGAAAGGCAACGTAAGCGAAATCGGAATGATTTCGTGTTGTAGTAAAAAAATGAAGATTTTATTTTTACATAGAAATTTTCCGGCACAATTCAGGCATGTTGCATTTGAGTTGGCAAAGAATCCGCTTAATCTTATTTTGTTTATAACCTGCAATGATTCAATGAACTTAAGAGGGATTAATAAACTTGTGTATACCCCAAGGCCTGTCTCTAAAGGTTGCAATAACTTTTTGTACTTGTACGAAGACAATGTAAATCATGGTCAGGATGCTGCAACGCTTGCCCTTGCACTAAAACAGCGGGGGATTATTCCCGATGTAATTTACGGTCATTCTTGGGGGCAAAATATGTTTATGAAGGATATTTTCCCTGATGTGCCGTTGATTTGCTATTTTGAATGGTTCGGAAAAACAAAAGGTGCAGATTTGGATTTTGATGGGAGATTAATCGACGAAAATTATGAAGCAAGAATAAGATTTAACAATTCTTCACTGCTTTTGGATTTAGATTCCTGTGATGTAGGAGTTTCGCCTACAAATTGGCAAAGAAGCCAGTTTCCAAAAGAATTTCAGGATAAAATTAAGGTCGTTCCGGACGGGGTTAATACGGAAATTTGTAAACCCGACCCCAATGCAAAGTTTATTATTGCAGACAAGAATTTAGAACTAACAACTAAAGACGAAGTTATAACTTATGCAACCAGAGGCATGGAGCCTTACCGCGGCTTTCCGCAATTTATGGAAGCGGCGGAAAAAATTCTCAAAAAACGCCCCAATGCACATGTCGTAATTGCCGGTCAGGATGCTGTTTTCTACGGTCAACCGTTGCCAAAAGGCACTTTTAAAGAGCTTATGTTGGATAAATTGGATTTAGATATGAATAGAGTTCATTTTGTCGGGTCTTTGGCGTTTCATGATTATGTAAGTCTTTTGCAGATATCTTCTGCGCATGTGTATTTAACTTATCCTTTTGTCATGTCATGGTCAGCACTGGATGCTATGGCTATAGGCTGCTGTATTGTTGCATCTAATAATTATCCTGTTTTGGAATTTATAAAAGACGGTTACAACGGGCTTCTTGCGGATTTTTATGATATTGACGGAATTGTTGACAAAATTGAATATGCTCTTGATAATAGAGATAAAATGCAGGAAATTCGCAAAAATGCGGTTAAAACCATTGTCGAAAACTATGATTTTAAAGACACATTGCCAAAACATATCCAATTTATCGAGAGTATGATAAAAAAATGAACATCTTATTTTTACACAAAAACTTTCCTGCTCAATTCAAACATATTTTAAATGAGTTGGCGAAGGCTTCCGGTAATAAAATTTTCTTTATAACTCAAAATGACACTGTTCAAATCTCGGGTGTCAACAAAATTGTTTATAAAATTCATGAACGAACAGATTATCCGCCCCACATAAGTCCATATGCACAGGCTGTTTTGCACGCACAAGCTGCGGCAAATTTAGCAATACAGTTAAAACAAAGTGGCTTTAAGCCCGATGTTATTTACGGACACTCATGGGGGCAGGCAATGTTTATGAAAGACGTTTTTCCTGATGTGCCTTTAATTTGTTATTTTGAATGGTTTTATAATGCCGAAGGCGGTGATATAGGGTTTGACGGCAAGATTTTAAACGAAATCGGCAGAACAAAAATAAGATGTAAAAATGCAAACCTTCTTATGGATTTAACTTTTTGCGATGTTGGAATTACGCCTACAAACTGGCAAAAAAGTCAATTTCCGAAGGAATTTCACAGCAAAATCAAGGTGATTCATGATGGAATTGATACAGATATTTGCAAACCCAATGAAAACGCGACATTTTTAGGATTAACAACCAAAGATGAAGTAATAACTTACGCTACAAGGGGAATGGAACCATACCGTGGGTTCCCGCAGTTTATGCAGGCTGTTGAGAGGCTTATGAAAAAACGCCCGAATTTGCACGTAATAATTGCAGGTGAAGACAGGGTTTTTTACGGGGCACAGCCTCAACAAGGCACATATAAAGAATTTGTATTGGACAAACTTAATTTTGATATGCAAAGGCTTTATTTTACAGGGACTTTGCCGTTTGATGAATACTTAAAACTTTTACAAATATCCTCGGTACATGTTTATCTGACTTATCCTTTTGTGCTTTCATGGTCAATTTTAGAGGCGATGGCTTGCGGATGCTGTGTTGCAGCTTCAAATACTCCGCCTGTTTTGGAGGTAATCAAGGATAATTATAACGGACTGCTTTTTGATTTTTACAATATTAACCAAATGGTTGAAAAACTCGAGTATGTGCTTGATAACCGTGAAGAGGTCAAAACGCTTAAAGGCAATGCTTGTAAAACAATTTTAGAGAACTACGCCCTCAAAGATCTTCTCCCAAGACATATAGATTTAGTTTATAAGTCGATAAGTTGATAAGTTGATAAATTAAGTGAGCAGTGAGCTGAGTAGAAACATGTAAGGTGTGCAAGTATGCCTACCTTACTAATTAGTAATAAGCGTTCTCAACTCCTCCTCCCTTGCGGAGGAGGATAGAATTTCAAAACGAGTAACGAGTTTTAGAAATTCTTGGTAGAGGGTAAGAAGCTTATTAGGATTGTATTTTACCCTCACCCGACTTTCTAATACTCGCAGCCCTCTGCTCGTATTGAAAGCCGGCCTCTCCGTAAAGGAGAGGCAAAAAAACTGTTAAATAAAGATTTTTGGCTATGTTGAATTCTGTTGACTTATTACCATAAAAGCTATAAGTTCATAAAAATTTACAATCGTCAAAACCTTTTACTACTGCCGAGTAAGGTGATTTTAATTTTTTAAAAAAATTATTATTTTTAAAATCACACAAAAATTTTTTTTGAGAGGTTTTATAATTATGTATTAAAAACAGAAAGGAGAAAAATATGTCTTTAACTATTAATCCGAATTATTCAAAAACAAATTACAATCCTTCATTTGGTACACAACTATATCTTGCTAAAGGACAAAACTTAATTGAATATTCAGAAGCTGCATTAAGACAAGCATTTTCAAGTGTTCCTGAAGCAAGGATGGATGAATTTGTTAGTAGTGTAAAAGCTCTTAAATATTTTGTTCAAAACGATCTAAAACCAAATAGAATATTATCAATTCAGCCTGATGAAGATAAAGGAATAAGACTTATATTATCAGGAGATACAGGGTATTTAGTTGGGGGATTTCAAGACTATGAACCTGTATTCCAAATAGAATCTGTTGGCAAGAGACTAATCCACCGTTTTATGTGTATGGTTGCCGGTGTAGTTTCTAGTACTTAAATCGAGATTTTTACGGTAAACGTTGCCCCTTTATTTACGGTGCTTTTTACAGTAATTTCGCCGTTGTGCATCTCAACAAGTTTTTTGGTAATCGTAAGCCCCAGACCGGTTGAGCTTTCTTTTTTTGTGTAAGCGTTTTTAAGCTTAACAAATTTGGCAAAGATTTTCTCTTGATCTTTGGAGGCAATGCCGATTCCGCTATCTTTAACTTCCATAATGAAATTGTCTTTGGTAAATTTGACATTTATGTTGATTTTACCGTGTTCGGGAGTGAATTTAATGGCATTACTTAATAAATTATATAAAATCTGCCTTATTTTCTGAAAATCAAAGAATACTTTTCCGTCTTGTTTTATGTTTTTTTCAATTATGATAGATTTTTTGGCAGCAAGAGGATTAACGACATTTACAACCTCATCAACGGCTTGGGAAATCATAAACTCGCTTCTGTTTAAAGTCATTGCCTGAGCTTCTATTTTAGAAATATCCAAAATCTCGTTAATCATTTCAAGAAGCTGGATGCCGGAAAGATGAATTTCTTTGACATATTCTGATTGTTTTTCGTTCAAACTCCCGAAAAATTGGTTGGCTAACATTTCTGAAAATCCGATTATTGCGTTAAGCGGCGTTCTCAATTCGTGAGAAATATTTGCCAAAAATTCGTTCTTAACCTTGTCTGCCTCAAGGATTTTTAAGTTCTGTTCTTTAATGGTTTTGTAAGTTGCTTTTGTCTGAACAATACTGTCTTTGAGTGCCTGAAGCTGTACCTTAAAAA
>JAQVKX010000219.1 GCA_028694425.1 Candidatus Gastranaerophilales bacterium | reverse complement strand
GTAAGGGCTGCATCTGCATTTGAACCCCCAAATATACTTGAAGCTATCCCATTTTGAAACACACTCCAAATATATGCCGTCCCCAGGCACAATTGGATCGCAATGGCCGCAATGACCGGAATAATGAGATTATACTTTTGTTTCATTTACTTCTCTCCCCCAAAAAATATTTTTATAAATGAACTGCGTTTTCCGCAACCCAATTATACCTAAACAGGTCAAATGTAAATTAAAACTTAAATAAATTTTTAACTGTGCAAGAAACATTGCTGTAACTGCCATGTTCCCCTTACATATGTTTACTTAATTAACCATGAATTAATGGTACTAAAATATAATATATGCTATTATGCATGTCAAGATTATAATACTTCAATTTAAATAAAATTTTCATTTATAAAAAAATTAAGCCATATATTTTCAGCAAAAACAAATTGCATTTTATCCAACAAAATGCTATAATCCCATCTTTGACAGTTGTGAAAAAGTAAAAGCCTGATATCCATTGGAGACACTGGATTACAGGCTTTTGTTAACTTTTTAAAAGTGCACAATGTTATTTATTTTTTGTTATTTTAAAAATTTTTTTCATTTGTTTTAAAGTGACAATTTCATAATCTGTACGGAAGCCAAATGACTCGTGTAAGGCATCGGTAAAATCAGTTCTAGTATATATTGGCTCATAGCCTTCTCCCTTTAATAGCTTGAAGTTCATTTTTCTCAAACTATGTATAATCGTTTCACAGGTGAATTGCTCATTTAATCTCTTTTCAAGAATTCTAAAAATAATTAGAGCTATAAAACATGCTGTAAAATGTGCTGTAATTCTATCATCTCTTTTTAAGTATACGGGTCTTGCTTTAAATTCACTTTTTAAAATTTGAAAACACTCTTCAATTTCCCAGCGCCGTCTGTTGATCTTTATAATTTCAGTGGCTGCTTCATCTAGGTTTGTACATACAGCATAAAAGCCGTCGAAAGCTTCTTCTTTGTTTATTAGTTCTGTATCTATACTGTAAATTTCATTTTCAGCATATTCGCCGTCATCGGTGCAATGTGTTTTTTTAATAAATCTTTTATAATCATTTTGATTGCTTTTATTGATCTTACTAGGATTCGTATCAATTGCTTTTAGAGCACGCTCTATTTGTGAGTTACGTACTTTACGTTGATAGTCTCTGTATTTAATAGAGTATGTTACAATAAGTTTCTGTTCTAGATTATTTTCTTTAATCCAACGTTCTTTGTAGAATATTTTCTCTTTGTCTTTTTCTTCATCCAATGTATCAATATTATAAGTTTTTAAGCTACCCGGAAGATACCAACCGTTAGGATCGAGTGCCCATTTTTTTAAGTGAGCTTTAAGCTTTTTAATCGATTGGGTAGTAATGAAGGCTCTGCCACCTTTATCGTTAAATTTTCTGTTGCTATGTGAGGCGAGGCCTGCATCTGTGCATACAACAAACTTTGAAAGTTTGAAATCGGATAAAATCTTTTTTTCCAATGGTTTAAGTGTAAGCTGCTCGTTCTTGTTCCCTTCTGTAACACTAAAAGCTAGAGGTATGCCATCTCCATCCATGAAAAGGCCCATCTGAACTATAGGATTTGGTTTATGATCTTTAGATAATCCATATTGTTTCAGTCCTTCACCTTCTTCAATTTCAAAAAAGTAATTGGTGCAATCATAATAAAGAATACCTGAATTTCGTTTAGAAAGTAATAAGCTATTTTGATACAGGGATGACTGAATAAAATCAGTTTCTTTCGCTATGACTTCAAGAGCACGATAGATTTGATGAAGTTCGAAATCTGGCGGTTCAAGTAACTCAGATGAAAGTTCATATGTGGAGAGCTTTGAGGAAGGAAACAGAATCCTACCGTAGATAAGCCTCGAAAGAATAGAATCCAAATTATATTCAAATTTGTATTTATTAGATATTTCATTACATATCTTGTTAAGTCCTAATTCATGATATATTTTCTGCAAAAATAGGTATCCTCCATTAAAACTACGCTGTTCGCCCATTTTAATTAGTTTAGAGGGAGAATATTTTGCAATTACTGTGGGTTCTTTACCTTCTTTTTCAAGACGATTCAATTCTGCAACATATTCCTTTGCCCACTCATATGGATCCTTGTCACCAAGCTTAGCTTTAAGTTCTTTGTAGGTTCCAAGTTTCTCATGAACTTTATTAGTACGTTTACCATTTACATAGACGGATTTAACCACATAGAAGGAAGCAGCGTTTTTCGAACGAGATATTTGCAGTCTCATAACATCACCTTTTTTCTAATATATATAGATATTATATCACATTGTGATACATTGTGCAATAAAAAGTTTGTAAATTTGACAAAAAAATAAGCCCGTATCAAGGCTTTCACGAACTTTTTATTTTTTCAACTGTCAAACAACCGGGTTATTGATACAGGTGCATTCCCCATTTTTAAATTAAATTTAATCATATTTCTTTTAAAAAAAGATAGTCCTTTTAATTTTTCTTCAATGTTTTCAACCTCAACACAAATAAAAGTTTCGGTAAACACTCTGTTAATATAAACTGATTTTATCTCATTCCATGGAATAAAACCAATATATACTAAGTAATATCAGCAAAAACTGTTTTCGTTGATTCTGTTTTAAACAAACTTTTTATCCATAATAAAAACCCTCTTACAAATAATTTTTTTCTAATTGTTTCTAAAATATTATACACCTAAATCTATGATTCATAAAGCCAAAAAAATATAAAAACTTGTATTTATATTTCCATTATGCTATTATTAATTAAAATTAAATATTAAACATACACGGGGTGCTGGTTTTCTGGCTGAGAGTGGAGTTTTCCACAACCCGCATAACCTGATCTGGGTAATACCAGCGTAGGGAAAGAGTAAATACTATTTTACCGCCTATGTTGGGCGGTTTTTTGTTAACTTAAGGCAATTTAAATGACTAATTTTTAAGTAATTTAAAATAAGTAATTTAAAGCATGAAAGGAGCATTTGAAAATATGGCAAATATAAATGTATCATTGCAGGTTTTACCAAGTGTGCCTGAAGAAAGGGTTTACCCTGTTGTAGATAAAGTAATTGAAATGATAAAAGAAAGTGGTGTTAAATATGAGGTAGGTCCAATGGAGACAACTATGGAAGGGGACTTAGACACTCTTTTAGAAATTGTCAAAAAGGCACAAAAAATTTGCACACAAGAAGGGG
>JAQVKX010000042.1 GCA_028694425.1 Candidatus Gastranaerophilales bacterium | reverse complement strand
ATCTCCGTTGTCCGGCTTAATCCCATACCGCCGGCTATCCCGCAGCCGGTATGGGATTAGCACTTCTTAGGTCGGATTTGAAAAATTGCGAAAAATTGTCATTTTTCGAATTTTTCCGCATCCTCTATTTCAACTCATCTTGTGTAATTGCTTTTTCGAGAGTTAATTTTATATACGTTTGGTAAGGCATACCAAGTTTTTTTGCAATTTTTTTCGCTCTGGCAATTTCGAATTCACTCCAACGAAAATTAACAGTTGCGTTATTTCTTCTTGAAATAAGTTCTTTTTCAGCTTGTTCTATTTTGTCATCAAACATTGATTCTTCTTCAGGTGTTAAATCTGATTTAAGAATTTCGATTTTTCCGATATTTTCGTTTGTATATTTTTTTTTCATATCATTGCTCCATTTTAAATGCTGTTATTATAACTATTTCGTTTTGGTTTCCATTACGATAAAAGTACCAAACGCTTAAGTTATTTTCTTTTGAATCTGCTTCATATCTTTTGTATATTTTATTATAGATTTGCTCATCTTTATTCAAATAAGCAATGATTGCATCTATTGGTTCAACTAAATGTCTAATCCATATATGATATTCATATTCATCAGTTAAAGGATTTAAGTCTTTTTTAAAATAGAATTTTGTATTTAAAACTTTTATTATTTCGTACATACTTTTCCTATCTGAATTATAACGCATAACAAATGTATTGTCAATACATTTGTTATGCTCTCTTTTATTCTTTAATCTTGATTTTTAAATTTTCAATTAAATCATTTAAATCATTATTAACTTTGATCTCTTCCTTAATTTTTTCATAAGAAAACAGGATTGTGGGGTGTTTTTTGTTAAAAAATTCTGCAATGCTTACAAAACTCATACCCGTAATCTCTCGTGTCAAATAAATAGCAATTTGTCTGGCATGTGAGATTTTTTGGTTTCTGGCGGGGCTTTTTAAATCTTTTTCGGTAACTTCAAAATGATTACAGACAATTTTTGCAATATGTTCAATATCGATTTTCTTTGCCTTACAATCGCATTTTAAAACTTTTTTAACCGTTTCAACATCAAGTTCAATGCTTTGGATACTGGCATAAGCACTGATTTTATTAAACGCTCCTTCAAGTTCACGAACGTTTTTACTGTAATTTTGTGCAATAAATTCCAAAACCCCTAGAGATATTTTCATCCCGATTTCATCGGCTAAATTAGCCAGAATAGCTACACGGGTTTCAAATTCCGGAGGAGTAATATCAACTATCAATCCCCATTCGAAACGGGTCCTAAGCCTTTCAGGGAGGGTCGGAATATCTTTGGGCGGTCTATCGGAAGTTATAACAATCTGCTTTGAGTTATTGTGTAAACTGTCAAAAGTATGGAAAACCTCTTCCATTGTGCGTTCTTTTGATTCAATAAATTGAATATCATCAAGCAAAAGCACGTCAATATTACGGTATTTTTGGCGAAATTTAGACATTCTGTCGTTGATATCACCGCCCCTTCTTATGTTATTAATAAGCTCGTTGGTAAAATCTTCTGTTTTAATATATCTGACTTTAAGTTTCGGGCTGTTAAATACAATATAATGCCCGATTGCCTGCATTAAGTGGGTTTTACCTACACCTGAAGCACCATAGATAAAAAGCGGATTATATTTTTTTGCAGGAGTTTTTGCAACTGTTATTGCGGCAGCTTGTGCAAAACGATTATTCTCACCCACAACAAAATTTTCAAACTTATATTTTAAGTTAAGGTTGGAAAAAGACTGCATTTGTGCAAGATTATCAATAGCAGTTTCCTTTTGCGACTTTTCGGCAACCTGCTTTGCCTTTTGGATTTCTTTTTTAAGTTTAGCGGCAAGTTTTTCGTCAAAAACCATTTTAAATTCGATTTCTTGTCCCACGATTTTTTTAAACGCTTCAATAATCTGGCTGTAATGATTTTTCCTTATAACAGAAATTGCAAAAGCCTGCCCTGTCAGGACAGAAAACTCATTATTTTCAAACCCGATGGGTTCAAGCGGCAAAATCCAAGGCTCATAAGAAGAAGGCGGAATTGTCTGTTCCAACTCAACTTTCACATCTTCCCAAATTTTCTTAATCTCTAATATTTCCATAGAACGATTTTATAACAAAATCAGTTAAAAGACTATTATAAATAACAAATATCCTTAAAATAAGCATTTCAAGGATATTTGTTTAAATATTTACTAATTTAGAATTATTTTATGCTGCTACCGGTTCATAAGTTATATCTTCCGGGTCGTATCCATCACTATCTGTTGGATCCGGAGCTTCTACAGGTTTTGGTGCTTCCGCATCTTCTAAGATATCTTCAGGGTTTTTAAATATTCTTCTTATTGCTTGACCGTCTTTTGTGTATCTTGTTTGAACAATAACAAGACTTCCCGGATTTTTTGAAGGTTCTTTATCCGACTCTTTTTTTGCAAACAACTTATAACAGAGAGTAGAGCCATCTTCCATTGTTTTTTTATAATGTTCTGTACCATCACCAATGACAGGTGTCGGGATTACATGTTTTCCATATCTGTCTTTTCTATTCTTTATTTCATACCCATCATCCAGTAAAGAATTCACAAATTCCGGAAGTGCTTCTCTTCCCGAGTCTTTATCCTTTCCAAAAGCATCCGTAATTTGTGTATAAGAAGCGGTTTTATCTGTAGCTAAATCATCATTAACTGAATGAAATTTGCCATCCTTTTTGTAACAATCTTCAGCTTTAGTAAAAGTCGTTTGCTTTAAATCAGTCCGAAATTTTGCTTTTAATTTATTAAGAAACTCAGCGATTCTACCTCTATTCTTAGGTGCATCATTCTTAGTTTGGTCTGGTGCTAATTGTTCAATCCTTATAGATGCTCCTCCATCGCTTGATACTTTATTTCTAACCAAAGTTATTTTACCATCAGTATCAGTTAGTTTCTTTAAATAAAATTTTTCTCCTGTTTTAGCATCTTTTCTTAAAGCAAAAGTACCATTTTCATCGCCTAATATATACCCTTCAGGTAAGTCTTCTTTTTTAAAATTTTGTCTTTTTTTTCCTACAACCATAACATCGGTTTTAACATCATCAAAATTAATAGGTTTTTCGCCATTTTTTGTTTCATACTCATGAGATTGCCATAACGAACCAACATCAGGTTTATGACCAAATATTTTCTGTTCAACAAAATTTGATTTGAACCTACCCGATTTATCCTTAAAAACAAATTTTTTCTCTGTAATCTTAGCCGGAGTTTTATCCGTCTTTGCTTTAGCAGCAGGAGCCTTAGCGGGAGCCTTTGCCGCAGGATTAACCTTTGTATCTTTAGACATAATTTTTCCTCCTTTTTTTAAAATTTTCGCCAATAATCTAAACAATAGATAGAAATAAAAGAATTCTATCTATAGGATTCCCATAAATTGCAATTTTATTTTTCATCCCCTTAAACATATAAAGGAATTTTAAAATTTAAAATTTACTTTTTAAAAAATTATATTTTACTTGCATAGGGTGAAATGCAATAATATCAAGAATTTTTTTCTTAATATTATGTAACATAAAGTTGTAAGGTGAAAAGGAAATAGGAAATAGAAGACAAGAGGCGTGGATGCGTAGATGCGTAGAATTCTGCTTAATGCACTATTAAAATCACTTTTAAACTACAGTAATTTTAATTTAAAAACTACTCATCTACACATCTACGCATCTTGTCCTCTTTACCGTTCCCCATTTCCTATTTCCTATTTGCTTTTTGCTTTTTGCTTTTTCCTTGAAGAAAGCTTTTCCTGTGAATCGGCGTAATGCCGTATTTTTTAATTGCCTCAAAATGCTCTTTGGTTAAATACCCTGCGTTTTGTTTCCAATTATATTGCGGAAATTGTTTGTCAAGTTCTGTCATGTATCTATCCCTAGTGACTTTTGCCAGAATACTTGCCGCGGCAATGCTTGCAGATTTGCTGTCACCTTTTACAATAGTTTGTTGGAGATAAATGCAATCCTTAATTTTTTTATTGCCATCTACTAAAACTAAAATATTCACTTTTTGTTGGTGGGATAGTAATCCCACCCTACTTTGTATCTCGCTAATCACATTTTTACATGCCAGTTTCATCGCCTTTAGAGATGCATTTAAAATATTTATCTTCTCAATCTCTTCAACTTCAACACAAACCGTTGAATTAATTGAATTCGCAATAATTATTTCGTATAATTCTTCTCGTTTTTTCTTGGAAAGTTTTTTGGAATCATTAAGTGCAGAAAGTTTTTCAATTAGTTCCTTATTTGGATTGGGAAAATAAACCGCACTTGCAAAAACACCGCCGGCTCCGGGTCCTCGTCCTGCTTCGTCCGTGCCGATTAAAAAAGATCCTCCCCCGAAATCAATAGATTTCGACCCCTGGGCAAGGGAGGGGGAACTCAAAAAATCTTTATCAAATTGAAACAAGTCATTCGATTTCATCTAAAATAAATTTCCCTGTTTTGCCTTCGCGAAAATCACACAAAATAAACGTTGAAGCTCGTCTTATGTCAGGCTGTGCTCCTTTAATAATCCAATTTCTGCTCTCGGCGATGTTCTCTACCGTCAAATCATCATCTGCGGACAAATTGTAATACGCTTGAACTTTTTCTTTATATTTACCGCCTAAAATTTTCAATAGTTCTTTTGCAATTGCTTCACTGTCATAAGCGTTTTCAGACACAGAATTTACAAACGCAAGTTTTTGGGCTCTCTTTTGGTCTTCTTGCTTCATCGGAATAATACCGGGTGTATCAAGCAAATCAATTTTAGGATTAATCCTGACCCACTGCTGCTGACGTGTAACACCTGCTTTCGCACCTGTTTTTGTTTTGGAAGTCCCTGTTAATTTATTAATTATGCTTGATTTTCCGACGTTTGGCATGCCCACAACCATTACACGTGCAGGTCTTCTGAGCAGACCTTTCTCCATTAATTTTTGAATTCGGGGTTCGCTCAACTCAATTACTTTTGAAATAATTTTATTCAAATCTTTTGAACTTTTGGCATCAGAAATTAAAACAGGGCAGCCAAACTCATCTTCAAGTTTTTTTATCCATATTTTAAGCTCGGACAATTCAACCAAATCGGCTTTGTTAAGTAAAATCAAACGGGGTTTTTCGCCGAGCAAAGATTTAATGTTATTATAACAACTGCTCAAAGGGATTCTGGCATCAAGAACTTCAATGACCACATCAACAAGACCGATTTGTTCTTTAAGTTTTCTTTCCGCCTTGGCAATGTGTCCGGGGTACCAGTGTATGTGGCTAATAACTTGCGAATTTTCTTGGGTATTCTCGCTCATAGCACATCTCCTTATGCAAACTTACTGACGCATTACGTCAATAACATTTACCCTCCGATTTTTTCTTTGATACGGGTAGCTTTACCTGAAAGTTTTCTTAAATAGTATAATTTTGCACGTCTGACATCACCACGTTTAAGAATGTTAATTTTTTCAACTCTCGGTGAGTAAACAGCAAAAACTCTTTCAACGCCTACACCTTGGAATATTTTTCTGACGGTAATCGTTTTGTTAACACCGCTTCCGCGTTTTTTAATAATAGTACCTTCAAACGCCTGAGTTCTTTCTTTATTTCCTTCAATAATTCTTACGAAAACTTTTACCGTGTCTCCGGGATTAAGTTCAGGGAGTTCTTTATCTAAGTATTGTTTTTCTAATTCATTAATAACAGGGTTCATTTCAAAAATCCTTTCTCGAGGCAATTTTCCTTGGTTTTACCGCCCTTTTGCTTATATTTCTAACTGTGTTCTTTAATTCTATTAGAAAGAAAACAAAAAATCAACCTGCAATTAAGATTTGTGAATGATGAATGATAAAAAGTGAGAGGTGAGAGGTGAGAAGTGAGAAGTTAGGAGAAGTAAACAGGAAACAGGGAACAAGAAACAGAATTATTAATCTTGCTTTTCACATTTTACATTTCATGTTTCACTTTTTAAATCTACGCCTCTACGCATCCACGCATCTTGCCTTCTTTCCTGTTCCCTGTTCCCTGTTTTGCTTTTTGTCCAAATTATGTTAAAATACTCTTGCCGACAAGTGCAGGGAAAAATAATGATTGAAGAAAACAGCAAAAATTTATTGTCCGATTTAAAATCAAGAGTAAAACAAAAACTGAATTCAACTCCTCTATATCAGTATAAAGGCAGTGTATCTAAATTATTGGGGTTAACGGTTGAAGTTAAATTGCCGGGCTTGAAAATCGGGGATTTATGTTATATAGAGACTTATGACGGGCAAAAAAAACCTGCTGAAGTTGTTGCGTTCAAAGGCGAAGCTGCACAATTGCTGTTATTGTATGATGGAGCAGGAATCGGTCAAGGAAGTTTGGTTCAAAGTTCGGGTAAACAAATTACAATACCTGTAGGAGATTTTTTACTTGGGCGGCTTATAAATCCTTTGGGAGAACCGATTGACGGGCGTCCGCTTGACACAATCGGGGCTAAATGGGTACCTATTGAAAGCAGTCCGCCGGATGCTTTTGACAGACCGCTTATTGATACAAAATTTTCATCAGGTGTAAGAGCGATTGATTCCTGCTTAACACTCGGCTGCGGACAGAGAATGGGGCTTTTTGCAGGTTCAGGGGTCGGAAAAAGTACTTTACTGGGTATGATGGCAAGAAATTCTGATGCCGATGTAAACGTTATGGCATTAATCGGAGAACGGGGAAGGGAAGTAAAAGATTTTATAGAAAATTCCCTCGGTCCCGAAGGTATGAAAAAATCAGTTCTGGTTTGCTCAACCGGCGACCAGCCTCCTTTAATCCGTCAAAAATGCCTGCTTTCGGCAACGGCAGTTTGTGAATATTTCAGGGATCAAGGCAAAAAAGTTTTTCTTATGACTGATACGATAACCCGTTGTGCAATGGCAGGACGTGAAGTCGGTTTATCTATCGGTGAACCTCCTACAATGAAAGGTTATCCGCCTTCCATTTTTTCTTGGCTGCAAAAAGCTTTAGAAAGAACGGGCAATAGCCCCGAAGGTTCCATTACGGCTCTTTATACGGTATTAATGGAAGGTGATGATATTACAGACCCTGTGGTAGATACTGTTCGAGGTATTGTGGATGGACATATTTTTCTCTCAAGAAAAGTTGCCGAAATGAATCACTATCCTGCAATTGATATTTTGGGGAGTATTTCAAGGCTCTTCCCTGAAATTACATCACCTGAACAGCAGGAAGCTGCTGCAAAAATGCGGAAAATACTTGCCCTTTACAGAGAAAATAAAGATTTGATTGACGTGGGAATGTATCAGCAGGGTACAAATTCACGGCTTGACACTGCAATAGAGATGATGCCTAAAATTAATACATTCTTGCAACAAAAAATATCAGACAGCGTAAATATGGATGATACAATCAATACCCTGATATCAATGATGGAAAATATTGATATTTAAGTTTTTTAGGATAATATTTATTTTTTTCTCACAATAAGTTCATAACCCAAGATTTCAAAGATTTGCAGTAATTCTGTTGCACGAATGGTCTTATTTCTTAATTTATTAGTTAAATTTTCAAGGCTATCGCTTTTATTAAATTTATGGTTAATTAAAATTTTTAATTTTGTTAAAGTCATTTCTTCCATTGAAACTAATGACTTTATTAAGGCTCTTATTTTATCTTCTTCAATTTTGTATTCTGACTTCATAATTTTTATTATATAATAATCCGCTATTGACAATCTAAGTTTAAAGTTGTATTATCTAATTTTAAAGTTAGATTTATAATCAAGGAGGCACAAAAATGAGTAATAGACATAAGATTATTTATCTCAGAAATAGAATAATGATTGATATTGAAAAAGTAATTTTGTTGCTTGACGTAATTGCTTCTGACAGAATTGAAACGATTAAGGAAGCAAGTATTTTGGCAAGAACAGCATGGGAAAAATGCCGACAAATTAATAAAAATAACCAAAAAATCGGTAAGATTTTAGGGTGTTAAACTAACCGTCTATAGAATGGTCACCGGTCGGTGTAACTTCCGAAGTCGTACTCTTTTTTATTTGTCTTACTAAATCTATCGTATGGGCTTTAAGCCAATCGGCAGCTCGGGCTACATCATAGGATACTCTGTCTAAAAATTTAGCGTTTGAAGGAAGACTTACCTTTGTATTCATTCCGTATACCCTTGGAATATATCTTCTGGCACCGACAGCTAAAAGCCCGATTCCGATAGCTACTAAAAGAATTTTACCGATAAACCCGAAAAATCCTCCGCCTTGGCTTTCTTGTTCAACCGGAGGCGGCGGCGGAAGCTGTGCATAATCATCTATGGAATATTTTCCGCGTGCCTGAAGCTGCTCTGAAGAAACCTTATCCAAAGCTCTGACACTATTTGCAGCAGGAGTAACATTATTGACAGAAGTAACCATTCTGAAGTCTCCTTTACTTTCACCTACACTATATATTATAAACCATTGAGCCCCATCTTTTTTGCCGGTTTTTTAAACTTTTTTTCCAAAAAATCCGGAGACTTAAATATACCAAGAAAAACTAAACTTAACAATTCTTAATGTTTTTTACTGATTTTGGGTCAATTTTAAAATTCAGGAGTTTTATAACAATTAAGGAAGTAGAAAATGAATGTAAATTTCAACTCAAGTTTTAATAAATGCTCATTTGGAACAAGGATTGTTGTTTCAGAGAGAGCTTTTAGAGAACTCCCCATTGATGAACTTAAAAGAGCAGGTAAATATTCTGGATACCCTTGGGGTATAGCTGAATCTTTTATTGCAGCGGATGGGTACACGGATGAAGCAAGTAATTGTACAATGGTTTGCCTTATGCCTGAAAAAGGCCCCAAGGGTTTTCTAAGTCATCTTTCTCCCACTTACATAGAGCAATTTGAAGAAATGGAAACAAGAATTAGAGAGGTAGTGAAAGAACTTACGGAGTTACCGGAAAATAGAAGCAGGAAAATATCAGGAATATTGATTGGCGGTCGATGTCAGTTATACTCTGATGACTATAACAGGAGCAAAGATTTATATAGTAGATTGTTGTATTTATTCAAAAAATTACATCTTGATTTTACTGCAATTTTAGGTCGCCTCCAAGGAGATGATTTTGAAGGAGGTCATGCTAATTTATATTTTTCCGTACCACAAAAACATGTAGTAATTTCTATTTTGCCATATAACACCGCCCCTCGAAGTACAAGAGAATTAGGTTCTCAATTTGATATTGTCCATATCAGCCGGAATGATGAAATAGTGTTTGCAGACTAATAATGCAAGCAAGAAACAAACAGGGAACAGGGAACAGAAAAGAAGACAAGATGCGTGGATGCGTAGAGGCGTGGTAAAATTCAGCTCACTGTTCACTGCTCACTGTTCACTTTTTAAACTTTTCACCCATTCACCCTATAACCCTATAACCGAAGTCATTAATATCCAATCATTGAAACCATTTTGCAGTCTTTGGGCAATTTATCTCTGCCGTTTAGGTCGTTTAATTCCATTACAAACGCACAGCCCACTATGTCGGCACCGGCTTTCGTTACCAAATTGCATGCCGCAGCAGCCGTTCCGCCTGTTGCAAGCAAATCATCAATGACTAAAACTTTGTCGCCTTTTTTGAGTGCATCTTCGTGCATTTCAAGTGTGTCTGTCCCGTATTCAAGCTCATAAGTTTCTTTTAAGGTCTTAGCGGGTAATTTATTCGGTTTTCTTATCGGAATAAATCCTGCATTCAGGTTATAAGCAACCGGCATGCCGAAAATAAATCCCCGTGACTCCATACCCACAACATAATCAATCTTTTCACCTTTAAATTCTTCACAAATAAAATCAATCATTTTTCTTAAAGTTTCAGCATCTTTAAGTGCAGTTGTTATATCTCTGAACAAAATCCCCGGCTTTGGAAAATCCGGAATACTTCTAATCTTTTCTTTAACTTCGTCTGCTATTTGTGGCATATTTTTCTCCTTTTTTAGTTTAAGTGAAAGGGTGAATGGGTGAAAAGGTGAAAAGTTTAAAAAGTGAACAGTGAGCAGTGAACAGTGAGCTGAATTTTACCACGCCTTTACGCATCCACGCATCTTGTCTTCTTTTCCATTTCCTATTTCCTATTTGCATTTTGCTCCTCTAATTTCTCACTAATTCCTTATCTTTCATACCTTGTTCTAAAATCAATCCGTGCGTTGTTTTGCCCCAATTCATGTCTTTTTTGCAAAATAAAATTTTAAAGCATATAAACATTACAACAGGAAACCAAATAAAAAACAAATACAGCGAAGTTTCAATGGCTTGTTTAAGTGCTTGCGGTCTTGAAAGGTTATCAAACCTTCTGAGGCTATATCTTGCCGCTAATGTAAAACAAACAGCGATTGCTCCGCCGACCAACAATGATGAATAAATACAATTTGTAGGTGCTGATTTGGTTACTACCCTGAAAATCTGAAAAACTATTTCCATAATAAGCCAAATCGGCATAATAAATTCTGAAATATAAGCTGTCATATCCAAACTTGCCCGCAAAGACATGTCTTTTGACTTTAAAACCTCTCCAAAATGTTCTAAATAACGCCTTATACTGCCTTCCAACCATCTTCTGCGTTGTTTAAACAGTGGAACAAGGTAGATTATTCCTTCTTCGTAAACAATTGCCTCCGGGCAAAATCTTACGTCCCAACCCTTGATATGTAATTGTGTTGACATGTCAAGGTCGTCCGTAATTGTATGATTATTCCACCCGCCAATATCATCCAATGCCGTACGTTTAATTAATTCCCCGTTACCTCGAAGCTCAACTGCACCTTTGACGGAATCCCTTCCCGTTTGAAAATGTGTATCTAAAGTGTATTCATTATTTTGGCAGCGTGTAAGGATATTAATATCTTTATTAAAAATAACTTTCCTCGCCTGAACAGCACCTACGTCTTCAGGTTCAAGGTTTGGTACCAGTTTTGACAAAAAGTCGGGAGCAACTTTTGCGTCTGCATCAAAAACCAAAATTGCTTCACCCTTTGCAATCAATAAGGCATCATTAAGTACGGCTGATTTCCCCGGGTATGCATCTTTATTTCTTATTAATGCAATTACTCTTTCGTATTTTTGTTCTAAATCTTTTATAACACTTGCCGTATTATCTTCGCTTCTGTCATCAATGATAATTACTTCAAAGTTTTCATAATTCAGTTGCAAGACATTTTCAACAGTTTTGGCAATAACGTTTTCTTCATTATGTGCAGGAATCATTATACTTACAAACGGTTTAAAATTTTCATTAACAACAAGCGGTTTCTTTTTTTGCTGACGTTTGTTATGAATTGTTGAAAGATGCAAATAAACGGCATAAGTAATCATGCCGGCACAAAGAAAAATAAGTCCCCACAAAGTGTTAAAATAATTTTGAAAAACATATAAGAAAACCCATAATCCAAAAATTATAGTGAATAAAACAATTCTTTCCTTCATTCTAATACCTGTGTAACCTCATTGAATATTCCGTGAGAATATCAGCAACCCTCTTTTTTGCATTCATCCCCTCTGACATTGTAGCAAAAAATTTAGCATTTTTCTTGTATTTTTCATCTTTCATTACTTTTTGTATACAATCAAACATTTTATGAACAGTTAAATTTTGGTGTGTAATCACCTCTGAGACTTGTAATTCAGCCATGCGTTTTGCATTATTTTCCTGTTCAATTTGATTAAGATCGGGAACAATCACAGAAAGTTTGCCGAGTGACAAAATTTCCATGGCGGTTGAATGCCCTGCTTGAGCTATAACCAAATCTGCAGTCTTGAGATACGAAGAAATATCCGAAATCATGCCCTTTAAGCTTACATTAGGAGGAATTTTCTCGGCTTCAAAAAATGTGAATATATCAAAATCAACATCGGGCATTTTTGCCGCAACTTCCAAAATACAGTCAAAAAGAGGTCTCCTGTAGGCATGCCCGCCCAATGAAACTACAATGTAAGGCTTAGTGCTTTCACGCTGTATTAATTGTACTTTATCGTAATCGAAATTCACAAGCGGACCGACAAATTTTGTCCGTTTCATAATTTTTCGATTACGGCTTAAGTTAGGCAAACAAATCGTATAAGGGGGTTCAAAGTCAGGTATGAGTATTTCTTCTGTAGAACTCAAATACATTCTCATCCAGGAATCAAAAGAAACCCCCAAGAGCTTTACTAACCAGTTATCCTGTTGGAAAAAAGGATAAAACGCACTTTGGTTTGTAATTGTAATACATGGCAGTTTTAATTTTTCAGCCGCCATGACAGGAACCATTCTCCCGTCTGCAACAACGCATGACGCACCGGATTTTCTTATAATATCAACCTCTTCGTCAATCATTTTATTGAATTTTACAACCCAGCCCTGATTTTGGACAATTGTTTTTGCCACATCAAAAGCCCCATCCTGACCCACAAATTTTAATTCCTGAGAAACTTTATGGCATGGGATGCCTTTTTCTTTTAGCCTGTCTAAAGCATAACCGTATGTTCCGACAAGATAATTTTTTCTTTCAAGTTCGGTTGAAATAGCTATCATTCTTGAAGAATGCCCGTATCCTTCGGAGCTTATAGAAAAATATATTTTGTTGGTAAGATGCTCTCTTTTCTTAAAAAGTTTCTTAATCAGTTCAATTTTTTCTTCAAAAATCATACAAAAAATCCTTTCTTTTTGATTATTATAGACCAAATTAAGTAATTTTGATATTATTTTTAAAAAAGTACTTGCGTTTTATTTCCCTTCAAATATAATAAGAAATGTACACATTAAGAAAGGGGTTTTATTATTATGAACAAAGAAGAATTAGTACAAGAGATAGCTAAAAAAGCTAAAGTTACACAAAAAGACGCAAGCGAAGTTCTTGGAGCATTAGTTGAAACTATCCAAAAAACAGTAGCTAAAGGTAAAAAAGTTACTTTAGTTGGTTTTGGTACATTCGAACCGCGTAAGAGAGCTGCCAGAACAGGCAGAAACCCTCAAACAGGTAAAGAAATCAAAATCGCAGCTAAAACTGTACCTGCTTTTTCAGCAGGCAAAAAGTTCAAAACTATTGTCAATGGCAAATAGTTTTTGAAAACTTCAGCTATGTTAGGGACGCAAGAAATTGCGTCCCTTTTTTTGAAAATTAAATTTGTACATTTTTTTATTTTGACAAACAAGGCAAAAATAGTTATACTTAAAGGAGTTATTAAGAAAAAACAGAAAGAAAGAATATGGGAGTTGAAAAGTATGAAATCCAGAAACACACTGTTTGCACACACACACACATGTTCTTTTAATAAGCATTTAAAACAAGTTTTCATGTCGCCATTAATATACGACTACTTTTGCTCCCTCGCCCTTTGGGGGAGAGGGATGAATTTCGAAACGAGGTACGAGTTTCAGAAATACAGGGTGAGGGGTATAAATCATACGTTGATTGCAGCTAAGTATAAGAAATTTTTCTTGGATTGCTTCGTCGGGGTGCAACGTTTTAAGCAAAATATAATACCGAAAATTCCCCCTCCTCGCAAGGGCATGAACAGCTTTAGCAAAGAGCCAAAACATTTACCCCCTCGCAATGACATGAAAACGTCAAGTTTTGCGAACTTCTCACCTTTCACCTCTCACTTTTCACTTTTAAAAACACCCCTCACCTGCTTTTCTAATATTCGCAGACCTCTGCTCATATTGAAAAGAATCCTTACCTCTCACAAAACGATACTTAATCGTTTTGTTCGGCAGAGTCCCAAGGGGCGAGGTGTTTATGCGTTCACTCTTGCAGAAACGCTTATTGCACTTGCGATTGTGGGCGTGGTTGCCGCAATTGTGCTTCCGCAGGTTATGACAAACGTTAACGAAATGTCGTGGGCAAAAGCTAAAGACAATTTTGATGTTAAAATAGACCAAGCAACACGCCAAATGAACGTTAACGGCGACCTGCCAAGCTATACGGGTACAGCAATTCCAATCGAAACTTTTGCAGATAACTTTCAAAAAT
>JAQVKX010000218.1 GCA_028694425.1 Candidatus Gastranaerophilales bacterium | reverse complement strand
TCTCTGATAACGTAGATGATTTTTTAACAAAATCATCATATGAATCACTATTTTCAATTTGATAAAAGTATGATTTACTTTTATCGTCATTTTCAAAAAGGTTAATCAAAGTTGAAATAGGACAGTATATTGAAACATTTGCAAATATATTTTCTGAATTCTTAGATATTTCTTGCTTTAGCATGAGTTTGGTTAAATTAGCAGAATATGAATTTTCCACAACCCCGATTATTTTCAATTTAATTGGTGAAACGGCCTCATTAGAAGCAATCGTAATATCTCCAACACCAACGCCCAATTCAATATATTTACCAATACCTTCGCTTCCCGGAAAAAGCAATTCTTCGGTTAACTCGTCAATAATCGCTACTTTTTCGGCCGCTTGAATATCTGTCTGCGAAATTGCTCTTCCTTTTAAAAGACTTGCTTTTACTGGTATAAAAGCGCCATCCTCGGTTAATACAGGCATGATATGATTAATACTTGATATACCATGAACGTAGGACATTATAGTTAAATATTGAGACTCATCAATTTTCGTAGAAAGAATTGACTTTTTTTCAGCGAGTGTTAATATGTCAATACAGGTAAAATTTTTAACAAACGACAACTCTTCTTTTAATTTCTGTGTATCTAGATTCGATGTAATAATAGCTGTATTTTTTTCCATCTGGCTGATTACTTTTAGGCTACCCGTGTAATATGAATTGGTTATGATTGTGCCTACAGAGAACAAAAAAACAGCAATAAATATTCCGATTGATGTTAATGTCAATCTGATCTTATTAATTGTAGACATTTGAATAAGATGCTTAAAGTAGAATAACCATTTAATTGACTTTTTCATTGGTGTAACTTACCACCTTCCAGCGTATATCTCCTACCCACACCAAAAGATAAATATTTGTTATGCGTAACGACAATTACTGCTGTACCCTTTTTTGCGATGTTTTGAAATGCGTTTACCACAAGTGCAGAATTCGCTTCATCTAAATTTCCTGTCGGTTCATCTGCGATGATTAGTTTAGGATTTTTAATGATTGCCCGCATAATTGCTACTCTTTGGCGTTCTCCGCCTGAAAGAAACGATACGCGCTTGTTTTTTAAGCTTGACATATTAAAGTTATCTAAAAGCGCATTTACGTTTTCTTTTAGAGAACCTGTTATATCGCTTCCGCTGTATAAAAACGGCATAAGTATATTGTCCTTAACGCTAAGTGAATCTATCAAACAATATGCCTGAAAAACGAACCCGATGTCCATCGCACGTTGTCTATAATAGGAGTTAAGCTTTTTGGGCTTTATAATATCATTACAAAAAAGATACTCGCCACTTGAGTAATTATCTAAAAGTCCGACAATATTGAGAAATGTGCTTTTCCCGCATCCGGAAGCCCCCAGAATAGTTGATATTTCGCCTTTGTCAATAGAAAAGTCTAGTCCATTCAAGACGTATCGTATACCGTCATATGTTTTTTTAAGATTCGAAATTTTTATTAATTCACTCATTGTTCAAGTTCTCCTTTATTTGCGAACCTAAACTGTCGATCTTTTCAACAATAATCATATCATCTTTTGAAACGCCAGACAGTATTTCAATATATTTAAAGACAACTTCACCTTCTTCAACGGAAAATCTTTGCCCTATTGTGAGTTTAACTTGTTTTGTTTCGGTTCCGTTTTCAATATCGGCAAAATAGTTTTCTCCATCTTGATAAATTGCATCTTCCAGCACATACAAACCTGCTTTTTGCACTCCCAAAGTAAATATCAATTTGACCGGAGTGCCGGGATACATTTTTTCAGGAAGCGAGATGCTTACAGGAAGCTTTTTATCCAAAATCTCATATCCAATAGTAATGATTTTAGCTTCACTTTCTGAGCCATTGTAAATCACTTTAACTGGCGTATCATAATTTATCCTGTCAATTTTGTCAATATCAATATTTGCCGATATAAACAAATTGTCATAATTTAAAAGCTTAATTATCACGGCTTTGCTGCTTTCAAGTTGTTCATAAATAATATCCACAATTAAACCGTTGAAATCAACGGAGCAATCTTTGTTTTTATACTTATAAAAAACTTCTGCAGGCGAAACCAAATCCCCCTTGTTTTTCAACAACGAGAAATTAGAGTCTGTTATCCCATCTACCCTTATTTCAGTTGTGTAAATTTCAGGTGCCCCAGAAATTACTTGAGCATCTATTTCGTATGTATGAACAATCTCGCCTTCCTGAATTGGATATTTTATGATTTGAATTTGATCCTGTGGCTTATCATTGTTATCATCAGAAGCACTTGAAAATAAATGCGGGTTCGTCAAATAAATAATGCCAAATATTAATCCAGCAATGAACAGTATTAAAATCAAAATTAATATGATTTGCCTCTTCATAATAGGCTTCCTCCATCCAATATAATGCGTATTTGGTTGTATAAGATAGAAGTCCAAGTTATTTTATCATAAGATCAATAACATTTTTTGCATCATCTTCATTTGAAACACTTTGACTAACCAAATTATTGGCAAGTATAATTGTTTCATTGGACTCCGAAGTTTTGTATGAAAGCAAAGAATCACAGTAAATGCTATCGTACTCAGAAGTATTATTTGGATCTTTAAAATCTAAATAACACTTAATTGATACCGTGGAATCTTTTTTTACAACTAACGGAAGCGAGTTTATATCACCAACATCCTCTCCGTTAATTGCAACTCTTCCGCTTTTAATTCCCAAAAAATTATTGAACGAAAAACTCTCAATAGTTACATCACTTTCTGCGTAATATTCAAAATTATATTCGGTTGTTGTGTAAGAATTTGTAGAAATAAACATAGGGTAATTTCGAATTTGCACGGAAGTTTCAGAATCATCCGTTTTCACATAATGCTTTACTGGAGTTGCAAAATCTATTTTCTGTTCCACTCCGTTAATTTTTAAATTTACACCATCGATTTGCACAAATTCGTCACCTGTTTTACAAACAAATCCTAAAAGTTTGATGTAATAGCCATTTTGCTTAAGGCTTTTAATTTCATCATAGCTATCATCTTTTAGCTGAACGGAGAGTCCTTGGGTGTTTTCTCCTATAAAACTGACAAATTCCACGTCTAAATCTTTGTTTTTGGCTATGAGATTGACATTGAAGCCGAAGTCTGATATTCCTTGCAAGTCATATTTAACCATATCAGAGCCAATAATGAATTCGCTACTTGCATCTT
>JAQVKX010000041.1 GCA_028694425.1 Candidatus Gastranaerophilales bacterium | reverse complement strand
TTATACTTAGCTGCAATCAACGTATGATTTATACCCCTCACCCTGAATTTCTGAAACTCATACTTCGTTTCGAAATTCATCCCTCTCCCCCAAAGGGCGAGGGAGCAAAAATAGTCGTATATTAATGACGACATGAAAACTTGTTTTAAAGACTTATTAAAAGAACATGTGTGTGTGTGTGTGTGTGTGTGCAAACAGTGTGTTTCTGGATTTCATACTTCTCAACTCCCATATTTTTTCTTTTCCTTAAGTCTGTAAACTATCTTAAAAGTACTATTTTTTACCCGATTTGTCAAGTTTTTAAAGCGGAAATTGACAAAATAGAGGATTCCCTTTTACGCTTCACACCTCACGCTTCACTTTTTACCTTTTTGCATTTTACTTTTTACTTATAAAAAATGGGCAGGGGGGGACGTTTTTGTTTTCGCTTCACGCTTCACGCCTCACGCTTCACTTTTTACCTTTTTGCATTTTACTTTTTACTTATAAAGATTGGGCAGGGGTGGACGTTTTTGTTTTCGCTTCACGCTTCACGCCTCACGCTTCACTTTTTACTTTTTGCATTTTACATTTCACTTTTTTTAGGGTATCCTAGATGTTGGGTAAGCAAGATAAGGAGAGTAAAAAATGGCGACACAATTTAGCGGCACACCGCAAGTAAAAACAAGAACAGCTCTTTTAATTTTTATTAAAGGTTCATCGGCACCGATTGTACTTTATTTGGAAAATCCCCAAGCAGTTTACGAAGAGTTTCAACAACTGTTAAGAAGCAACAGCTCTACCATAATTGAAAAAGAAGCAACAGGTCCTATCAAAAAATTATCATTTAGTGCAAGCCAAATTTCCGCAGTAGCACTTCAAGAAGAGCAATATGTGTAAAATAAGTTAATATAATAAGTTAAACAATTATGTTTGTGATATGCTTTTTCTTAAGTGAACAGTAAACAGTAAACGGTAAACAGAAAATCCGTTCTCTGTTCACCGTTTACCGTTTACTTACAGAATGAAGTATAAAATAGAAACAAGGAGCGTACAAACAATGGCAGTACCAAAAAAAAGAACAGGACATTCGGCACAAGGTCACAGACGTTCAAACTGGAAAGCGACCAAGCCCGAAACAACAACATGTACAAAATGCGGAGCAATTGTACTGACACATACCGTGTGTACAGCTTGCGGTTATTATAAAGGCAAAGCGGTAAGTATCAAATCGGCTGATTACATTGAAACAGCAGCTGAGCCTAAGAAAACTACAAAGGCAAAAAGCAAAAAGCAAAACGTAAAAAGTGAAGCTGAAGCAGTTGAAACAAAAGAAACAGCTAAAGTTGTTGAACCTGAAGAAGTTGTAAAAACAAGAAAAAATAAAAAAGAAGAAGCAAAGAGTGAAGAGTAAAATACCTTTTACTTTTTACTTTTTGCTTTTTACTTAATAACAAGAGGATAATAATGACAAGAATAGCAATAGATGCAATGGGCGGAGACCATGCTCCGCATGAGATAGTAGCAGGTGCACTTTGGGCTGCAGCCGATTATAATGTGGCGATTGAACTTGTCGGTAAACCTGACAGAATTGAATATGCAATAGACAAGATTAATTCTGAAGGTATAATCTCTACCGTTGGGGGCTTCAAAAATCAAAAAATAAGAATAGATACCTCCAAGCTTGATATTAAAATAACACAAGCAACAGAAGTTATAGAAATGGGTGAAGCACCCGGTCAAGCAATAAGAAAAAAGAAGAAATCTTCAATTGTTCTCGGGGTTGATGCTGTTGCCACAGGAAGTTCTGATGCAATAGTTGCAGCAGGTTCAACAGGGGCGGCTATGGCGGCAAGCCTTTTTGGACTTGGGAGATTACCCGGAATTGACCGTCCTGCAATTGCAGTAACTTTGCCTACAATGAAAAAACCGGTTGTAATAATAGATGGCGGTGCAAACAGTAATTGCACACCTGAAATGCTTTATCAATTTGCGGTTATGGGAACTACTTTTTCTAAAAACGTTTTAGGAGTAACTAATCCCAGAGTAGCTGTACTTAACATCGGTGAAGAAGCCGGCAAGGGTAATGAACTTGCTCAAGCGACTTACAAATTGCTTGAGGAAAAACAAGATAAAATTAATTTTATAGGAAATATTGAAGGAAGAGAAATATTCTCAGGAATTTGTAACGTAATAGTTTGTGACGGATTTGTCGGAAATATTGCACTTAAAATTACCGAAGGAGCTTCTTCAATGCTCTTTAGAATGTTAAAACAAGAGTTTAAGACGGATCCGCTGGCAAGGATTGCCGGTCTGATTGCTTATCCGTTTATGAAAAGAATTTATAGAAAAATAAATTATGAAGAATTTGGCGGTGCTTTGCTTTTGGGTGTAAAAGGAATTACAGTAATTTCTCATGGAAGCTCTAAGGCTTATGCAATTAAAAACGCCATAAGGGTTGCTAAAGAAGCTTTTGAAACAGGAATAAATAAGAAAATAGCAGAATTTTTAGACGGTAACAATTCATTTACCGAATAAAAACGTGGAGAGAGAGGGATATGTCAAATAAAAATAAATTAATTCCGTTAAAGATATCCGGAGTAGGGTATTGCGTACCGGAAACAGTTATTACTAATGATGATTTAACTAAGTTATATGATACATCCGATGAATGGATTTATACAAGAACGGGCATAAGAGAGCGCCGCTTTGTATCGGGTGAAGAAAATGCAATAGATTTAGGTTATAAAGCCGCTTTAAATGCAATTAAAAAGGCAAATGTTAAACCTGAGGAATTAGATTTAATAATTGCCGCATCTTCTGCACCGCCTAATTTATACCCTTCTATAGCTTGTCGTATTCAAGAAAAACTGGGTGCAGGAAAGATTCCTGCCTTTGATATTACTGCGGCATGCTCGGGATTAATTTATACTCTCGAAATGGCAAGAGCTTATATAGGTGCAGGTTTGTATAAAAAAATTCTGCTTGTTGCAACCGATAATAATTCAAGATTATGCGATTGGACAGACAGAGGTGTTTCAATATTATTCGGAGACGGTGCCGGTGCAATGGTTGTAGAAGAAGCTGAAGACGGAGTAGATGATATTTTGGCAATTAACATTAAAGCAGACGGTTCAATCGGCGAATATCTTACTCTGCCTTTAACAGGACAAAATTGTCCGCTGGTTGAGCCTTGTGAAGAAAAGCCGGTTCATATAAAAATGAACGGAAAAGAAGTTTATAAATTTGCGGTTAGAATTATACCGGAATATATCGATAAATGCCTTGAAGCAGCAAATATGAAAGCGGAAGAAGTAGATTATTTAATTCCGCATCAGGCAAATCAAAGAATAATCGAAGCAATTCAGCAAAGATTGGGCTATAGTGACAACAAAGTAATTTCAAATATTAAATATTACGGAAACACTTCGGCGGCTTCTGTTCCGATTGCGTTAGCGGAAGGTGTTGAAAAAGGTAAAATAAAACTTCCTTCAACTGCAATCTTATGCGGATTTGGGGCAGGCATGACCTGGGGTGTTGCAATCGTAAGATTAAGAGAAGGAATATGTTAGTTGAAAAGCTTAATAGGTGAAAAGGTGAATAGTTAATTTAAATTTAAGCCTTTCACCTATTCACCTTTTAAGTTAAAAGACATAAAGGAAAGTATTATGACAAAAAAAATCGCATTTTTATTCCCCGGACAGGGTTCGCAGTCCGTGGGGATGGGAAAAGACTTATACGATAATTTTCAGGAAGCAAAATCTGTCTTTGATAAAGCAGATGAAGTTTTAGGCAAAAGTATTTCCAAAATTTGCTTTGAAGGACCGGAAGAAGACTTAAAACAAACAGTTAATACACAGCCTGCAATTTTGACAACTTCGATTGCGGCATTGGAAGTTTTAAAATCGAAATTAAATATAACCCCTGAATTTGTTGCCGGACACAGCTTAGGGGAATATGGTGCTTTGTACGAAGCCGGTGTTTTAACATTAGAGGATACTTTTAAGTTAATTTTAAAACGTGCGGAAGCAATGAGCAAAGTCAAAGGCGGTTCAATGTCTGCCGTTTTGGGCTTAGATGATGCTAAAGTTAGGGAATGCTTAAAAGAAGCAAATGAAGTAGGATATGTTGCGGTTGCAAATTATAATTGCCCGGGACAAGTCGTAATAACAGGAGAAGTTGAAGCTCTCAGAGACGCAGAAGAACTTTTGATGGCATCGGGAGCAAGGAGAATTATTCCGCTTGCGGTTTCAGGGGCGTTTCATTCTGAGTTAATGAAAGGTGCGAGTGAGGAATTTGCAAAATATTTAAGCGGATTTACTTTAAATAATGCAAAAATTCCAGTAATAACCAATGTTGATGCTCAAATTACAATGAATTCAGAGGATTTTAGACAAAAAATGCCTCAACAGATTTATTCTTCCGTGTATTGGACTCAAACAATTCAAAAAATGACAGAAAACGGTGTTGATACATTTGTAGAAATCGGTCCGGGCAAGGTTTTAGCAGGATTAAACAAAAAAATTGCACCGGAAGCTAAGGTGTTTAATGTTTTTGATAAAGCATCGTTAGATGCTTGTATAAGTGAGCTGTGAGCAGTGAACTGAATTCCGTTCACAGTTCACTGTTCACCGTTCACTAAAACAAAAAGGGGGACTATTATGGATAAAAAAATCGCACTTGTAACAGGCGGTTCAAGAGGAATCGGAAAAGCATGTGCATTAGAACTTGCTAAAGCAGGATATGACGTTGCAATAAATTATGTAGGCAATGAAGAAGCCGCTAATCAGACCGTTTTTGAACTTAAAAAATTCGGAGGTAATGCAGAGGCTTTTAGATTCGATGTAACAAATAAAGAAGCAGTAGAAAACGGCATAAAAGAAATTGTGGGTAAATATGGAAGGATAGATGTTCTTGTAAATAATGCCGGCATAACCCGAGACGGATTATTTATGTTAATGTCAGCAGATAATTGGGAATCGGTTATAAATACTAATTTAAATAGTGCTTACTATGTTACAAAACCAATTGCAAAAATTATGACAAAACAACAATCCGGTGCAATCATAAATATGTCAAGTATTATCGGAATTTATGGTAATGCAGGACAAGCAAATTATGCAACTGCTAAAGCCGGTTTAATCGGATTTACAAAAGCATTAGCAAAAGAACTTGCGGGAAGAAATATTAGAGTAAATGCTATTGCCCCGGGATTTATACAGACTGATATGACCAAAGATTTAAAATTGGATGGTATATATGACCATATTCCACTAAAAAGACTTGGACAACCCGAAGATATAGCAAAAGCCGTTAAATTTTTAGCAGAAGATGCCCAATATGTTACCGGACAAGTTTTGCAGGTAGATGGCGGGTTGGTTATTTAAACGAAAAGGGAAAAGGGAAAAGTAAAGAAGACAAGATGCGTGGACGCGTAGAGGCGTAGTTTTTAAACGAAACTGTTCACCCTTTCACCTATTCACCCTATAAACCAAACTACCAACCGAGATCGCCAAGTTAATTTAGCAAATTCATGCCTGTTAAGCTTAAATGTTTTTAAATAATTTGAGATAGCCTTTTTAAATTCTTTTTTGAACGATTTATCTACCTGCTTGTATCGACAATATAACGTTTTGATGGTGTATTCATAAAAAGGGATTTTTACTTTTTCAAAAACATTTTCTTCAATAAGAGTTTTTTCTATACTTTCAAATATTTGTATTAAATCGGCATATTTTTCTCCGAAATTAGAAATTATAGAATTTTTTACATTACATCTGTAATAGTATAAACTTTCTTTTAAAAAGTCTATCTTATCTGTTTTTAAGATATACCTAAAGAAAAATTCGGTATCTTCAAAAATAATTCCTTCTTTAAAAAACAGGTTATTTTCGGTTAAAAAAGTTCTTTTAAATAACTTAGCCCAGCCGGTATTGTTAAAATTGAATAAATTATCATATTTATTAAAATCAGATTTATCAAATGTATTCAATACAGAGTCATTATATTCGGTAATTTGTTTAGAATTATTGTCATATATAAACCAATTAAAAAATAGAATATCAGAATTGTTTTCAATTGCTTTATTATAAGTTTTTTCCAGAGCATTTTTGTCAATCCGGTCATCTGCATCTACAAAAGTAATATATTCTCCTTTCGCTGCTTTAATTCCTGTGTTTCTTCCGCTGCCCAGACCTTGATTTTCTTGGTAGATATATTTAATCCTTTCATCTTTGTAGGAAAAAATAACTTCTTTTACGTCGGTTGTTGAGCCGTCATCCACAATAATCAGCTCAAAATTGCTTAAAGATTGATTAAGTATACTTTCGATTGCAGTCCTTAAATAGTCTGCATCTGTATTATAAACACTCATTATTACGCTTATTTTCATGCACCCTCACTTTATCTATAAGTTTATTAGAAATAATAAAGGAAATCAAATGAGTTAAAGTGAGATATAAAAAGGAGGTGAGAAAGTTTGAGGGCAGGCTATTTACCCTTAATACGGCATCCTTTTAGTTGATTTTCATATAAAAAAAGTCCGAACCAGGTTAAGTTTTTGCTGTAATAACCCTTTTTGCTACCCCAATAGGTTTTGTTTTGAATAAAAGGTTTTACTTCTTGCCGATATATCTCATCGGCAACTTTTTTATCATACAGACTTATAACCGGAAGTAAAACGGATATAGAACCGACAAATTTATCTTTATCACGTAATTCGCCGTTTGACTGATAATTAACGTAAAAAGTTTTAAAATCCCGCCATTGCTCAATAAAAATATTTGATTTTTCCAATATTGTCAAAGCTCTTTTTTCGCCTGTTCTTTCATAGTCAAGGTATATTCTTGCAAAAACCCTTATTGCATCATAAGAAAAGTCACTGCGTTGTGAATATTCAAAAATAATTTGTCCGTCTTTAATTAAAAACCAATTTGGCGGTAATCCTGTTATTGTCTGTGCCATAGCAGTATTTAAGTAATAGTAGGATGAATCAATTAAATATTCCCAATTGTGCAGGTCATCATACTTTTGAAAAAATCTGAATTGATAAGGTGAAAAATATGACGGATTAATTTCAATTTTTTCCTCGGAAGTTTGTTTTACACCGGGCATTAGAACTAACCTTGAGCCTATTTTTTTTGTTTCTTTATCCCATATTGAACAAATTATTGTTTTTGCTTCTTCCAAATATTTATAATTCCCCCATTGTTCATAAGCGATAAGCAGTGCAAAAGCAATGTCTATATCGGCATCAGATGCTGAATTATAATCAAGAATTTTATATTTGCCTTCGGAATTTTTACCCCAAAGCCAAGCAAATAGCTTGTCGCTTCTTTGTAAATTATTTTTTGTCCAAGTCCATGCCAGATCAAAAGCAGGTTTATCATCCACTGCTAAACTTTGAAGCATAATATAAGACTGACCTTCGGAGGTGGTTATGTTATTTTTGTCATAATCAATTATCCGTCCGTCTTTTGACATAAAATTTTTCTTATAAATTTCATAAGAAGTAATTAAGCAATCATTTTTGTCCGGATTACCGTTTGCTTTAAATGTAAATATAAAAATGAGTGCAAAGAATATAAGTGTTAAGAGTAAAAGGAAATTAATTTTCATTTTCTAAACCCCCTTAGGACAAAACCGAATAAGAATATATCTCTTTGAATATCTGCAAAATTATAGTGATTATATGAACCTGTAATCGCTATATGATCATTAATATCCCAAGAGACGTAAGGTGAGTAGCCCCAGGTAGGTGTTGTCTGGTCGGGTCCCAATGCCGTTTGAATACCGCCAAAGGCTTTTATCCCGTATTTAAAACGTATTTTTTTAATTTCACCTTCAAGTTTTGCATGGAGAGTATTTGCACTAAAATAGCTCGGGCTAAAATATCCGCCAAATAAAGTTCCGATAGAATTATAAATTTTAAGCTGATTATATTGATATGCCGAATTATATGAAATAGCTTCCAAACCAAACCGATTTATCCATTTGTTTTTCGGATTATTATAAAGTAATCTCCCCAGACCTGCCCAACCTTCAAAATATTGGTTACTTATTAAGTTTGCCGAGGTAATTAAACCGTATCCCACATTGCCGAAATAATAAAACTGTTTTGGGAGTTTGCCTTCACATTCAAGATAAAGTTTATTATAAGCGGAACGTCCCGTAAAATTACCGTCTATATATTGACCAACTGCCGAGAGATAAGATTGTTCAATGTTGTTCCTTTTATATCCGAGTTTTAAATTGAATTTATCATTAAAATAATACTTGAGCCAACTGTCTGTATTAAGCATTGCACCGTCATGCTGATATGATTTTACCCCGGCATCCGCACGATATTCCCATTCTCTTGAAGGTCTTCCCTGAACACCTGTTCGAAATTCATTTACTACATCATAAAGAAAATTCGTCGGACCTGACATGTACCATATAACATTATATTCCATAAAGACATTTGCATTACCTTTAATATTTTTTGATATATTTGCTCCGTATTTTTGATAACTTAAATTAAATTCATCCGCTAATTTTTGATACATTGCAGAATAAGTCGGTATAAGAGTAATTGCATTGTCTCTTTTGATTTTATATCTCAAATCTTGGGCATCTTTTGAAACAAGTTCTTTAATTGTTTCTTTAGCTTCATCCCGCATATTTACATCATAATAAACTTGAGCTTTCATCATTTTTGTTTCTTCATCTTGTAAAATATGGTCTAATGTTTCTAAAGCACTTAACTTGTCATCACCTGCGTTATAAGAATGTGCTACGGCTATTTTTGCAGGTCTGTAGTCCGGGTTTTTACTCAAAATATAAGCAAAAATCTCCCTTGCTTTCTTGAAATTCTTTTTGTCTATTTCTAAAGAGCCAAGTCCAAGTCTTGCTTCTAAGTTTTCAGGATCTTTTGCTAAAACCTGATAAAAAATTTCACTTGATTTATCAATGCAGTCCAAAGAACGGTAAGCATTTGCCAATTTATTTTTTAATACAAGATTTTCCGGGTCGAGATTAAGCGCTCGTTGATAATAACTTTTTGCGGTGTAATAATCTTTGTCGGTTATTGCCATATCTGCCCAAACCATATAACCTTTAGAGGTATTATCAAGATGATGTTTTTTAATTAACCAATATGCCTGTCTGGTTTTTTTCTGTGCAAGAAGAGTATCCAAATAAGCATTTACAAATTCAGGGACGTTAGGATATTCTTCATAAATAGGCTGGTAAACCGTTTGAGCTTTATCAAACTCCTGATTTGCCATATATAAATTGGCAAGAGCAAGTTTATATTTTAATGTTGGATAATTTTCAACCAACTTTTCATAAGACTTTATTGCATTTGCAAAGTCTTTTTTCATTGAATATAAATCGCCTTGAATTTTTAAAGATTTTTCGGAATCTGGATTAATTGCAAGCAATTTTTGATTATAAACAAGTGCTTTATCCCAATTTTTTCCTGCCATTGAATAGTCCAGTGCAAGGTTTAATAAATCTTTGTCATCAGGGTTTTTCCGTAATGAATTTTCGATAATTTCAAGTGATTTAGCGTGATTGTTTGTTTTTGAATATAAAAATGCCAAAAACTTTTCATCCTCGGTTGAAAACGGTTTAATTTTACCTATTTTTTCAAAGAATTTTATAGCTTCTTTGTAATCTTCTTGGGCAACCGCGATATCAACACGATGCTTTAAAAGTTTTGTGTTTTTCGGCTCTTCTCTTAACATTTTTTCCAGATAAGGTAAAGATTTAGGGTAATTTTTTGCATCCAGAGCATCGTAAAAATTCTTTTCTGCCAGTTTAAAACCGCTTAGAGGTTTTGGAGTATAAGGTTTGATGGCAAACTTTCCGGTTGCTTGGGCAAGAACATAAGCATGGCTTTTGTTAACATGTTCACTTTTGTCTCCGCTTAGCATCAAAGCCTCATATACTTTAACCGCTTTTTTCCATTGTTTCTGCCTTTCGTAAAATCCTGCAAGTTTATATTTTATCCCCTTATCATCAGGATTTAATGCCGATAATTTCTTTATAAATTTTTCTTCGATATTATAATCTTTAAGCTCTTCTGCCAAAGATATAATTTTATTTGTAATCTCGGAATCATTGGGATAAAGTTGGGAATATCTTAAACAATATCCCATAGAGGCCTTTTTATCATGTGCTCTTTCACTTGCAACAATACAAGTTGTGATTAAATCTTTACCGATAAGATTTTTTGGTGTTTTATCACAAGTTTGTTTAACTTTTGCCCAATCGTTTTTGTATGAAAAGTGATAAGCCAGAGCAGAATTAAGCTCACTTTTTTGGGCAGAAGTTAAGTATTTATTTTGAATTATTTTTTGTAATTCTTCGTTGGATAATTTTCCGTTTTTTACGGCACATAAGTTGCCTTTAAATAAAAAATTGTTATCTTTTGTTAAGACGTATAGTTTATGGTAAAGTTTTTCCGCTTTATCAAAATACTTTTTTCTTTCACAAAATTCGGCATAATGTTTTATTATTTTTGTATCTTTTTTGTAATAATAAAGTGCTTTTTCATACATGTTAAAAGCTGTTTTATGGTCATTTCTTTTCTCGGCATTTATCGCATTATTTAAGAAAATTTGTTTATAGTCTTTTTTTTGAAATAAAGCATCGGTTCGAACAGGAATAAGTAAAAAACAAATTATAATTAATATTGCCGATTTCCGCATTTAAACTCCGATACAAGCTCAAAAATTTATTATTACTCAATCATATACTTAAATCTACCCGAGGCAATTGTACAGTCGGGTAATATTAAAAAAATGAGCTTTTTAGAGACGTGCAGTGGCTCAGGTTATAAGGTGAACAGTTTATAGGTTTAAAATAATCGATAATACTATTACTCTATAGGCCCATAAACTTCTTTTTCTCTTTTAAATTTTCACTTTTCACGTATTTACGTATTTAATACGTTTTGTAAATAAATTTGTAATTTTTCTTTTAGCGAGTAAAATTAAAAAGTACTCAAAAAATAAATACGAGAGGGTTTTTATATGAAATTACATATGCAGATACTTATTGCTTTAGGTCTTGGTTTAAAACGCAACTGGCACATATTTTTCGGACTTATTGCGGGTATTTTTGTCGGGATATTTTTGCATGGACACGAAAGTGTTCTTATCAATAAAATTTTAATGTTCATAGGACAAGTATTTATAAGACTTATCCAAATGGTAGTAATTCCATTGGTAATTTCTGCAATTGTGATAGGTATTACAAGTATTGGTGACAACAAACAGCTTGGCAAATACGGTTCAAAAATGATAGTCTATTACGGTATAATTACCGTTATAGCCGTTACTTTGGGTGCGTTCCTTGCTTTGGCAATAAAACCAGGAGTTGGTGCTGCACAGTACATAAATGCTAATTCGGCAGTTTCAATTCAACAAAATGTAGCAGCCAGCATTGAACAGCAAAAAGGCAATGTGCTTAACATATTTTTAAATTTTATACCTAAAAATCCTTTGGAATCCGTTGCAAAAGGTGATATGATTTCTATTATAGTATTTGCACTGATTTTTGCGATTGCACTGGCAAAAGTAGGCGAAATAAATCGGCCTGTCGTGTCGTTCTTTGAATCTATTTTTGCGGCAACAATGAAGGTTACGGATTGGATAATGTATTTTGCCGCCCCGGGTGTTTTCGCACTTACTGCAACGGCTGTTTCGAGTTTCGGTATAGATATTTTTCAGAGTATATCAAAATATTTATTTGTATTGGCGATAGGCTTTGTAATACAATTCTTTATAGTTTATCCGTCTTTTTTGAAAATATTCTCGAAAGTTCCTGTTGTAATGCTCTATACCGCAATAGCAGAAGCAATGATGGTTGCTTTTGGTACTGCAAGTTCTTCGGCTACTTTACCTTTGACTATTGCATGTTGTGAAAAACGAGGAATTTCTCATAAAATTTCCAGCTTCGTACTTCCTTTGGGGGCAACTCTTAATATGGATGGAACGGCTCTTTTGCAAACAGTTGCTGTAATTTTCCTTGCACAAGCTTACGGAGTACATTTGACTGCGTTTTTAATCATTCAGATATGTGTTCTGGCAATTATTGCATCAAGTACATGTGCGGGAATCCCCGGTGCGGGCTTGATTACGATTGCACTTATTCTAAACGGTATGGGATTAAGTCCCGAGCAGCTTGTTGCCGGTTTTGCGTTCCTGTTTACATTTGACAGACTTTCAGATATGTTCCGTACAGTTCTTAACGTAACTTCCGATGCGGTTGTTGCTGCAACTATTGCGGATAATGAGAATGAAATAAATTATGACCTGTTAAATAATCCTGAAGCGTATAAAGAAATTATTTAACGGAGTGAACAGTGAGCAGTGAACAGTGAGCAGAAAAAAATTAAAAAGCCTAAGACTATTAGCGAAATAAAAAACTGTTCACTGCTCACTGTTCACTGCTCACTTATTGGTTTTTGGGGTTACCCTGACCCTAAAATAGTTTCAAGGTTAAGAAAAGATTACCCTAATGCCGAGTGGGTTGACTTGGATGTGGATTTTGGCTATCCTGATGTAAATATTTTGCCTGATGCTTATTGTAAGATAATTAAAAATATTATAAACAATGCAATGTTTTTGAAAGGCAATATTGTTAAAATTGTAGGAGCAATAGGCAAAGACAAGTGTGACAGCGGATGGTTTGCTGCAAAAATTTTAAAAGATATGGGATTTGATGTTATCGACAGTATTTACCAGAAGTTTGAACCCAAAAACGAAATTAAAATCTGTACAAGCAATTTGCCGTTGATTGATAAGGTAAATTTGATAATGAATGGGGTTATTAGATGCGAAGATGCAAAGAGGCGTAGATGCGTAGAAGATGATTTATTTACTAGGCCTCTACGCCTCTACACCTCCACGCCTCTTTTCGGTTTCTGGGGTGTACCGCCCAATGACTTGGAAATATTAAAACTTTTTCCTGACGAAACACATGTTTTCGGCTGGACAAGGTGTGTTGAGGCATGCACTCCGGCCGATGTCGAATTAGAAATGTATGTTGATGAAAATTTGCCGACGGTTTTTTATTCTCAAGCTTTCTGTGCAAAATCTCAGCTTGCAAAATATTTAGCGGACAAATACGACGGGCTTTATATTGATATTGATGATTATGCAACAAATTCAATCAGGGCAAAAATAGAAGCATTTTTGAGGTTAAGATGAGTAAATATTATCTGGATGCGGGAACAACATATTCCAAAATCATTGAAGTAAAAAGTAAAAAGCAAAAAGCAAAAAGTAGGTTGGGCTTGCCAGCCCAACAATATGAAAATAAAAATTATTATATTATTCCTTCCAAAATGCTTAAAACCATTGATATTGAATTTGAAAGAATTTGCGGACACATGGGAGGCAAACAGAAAACTGTAAACGGTAGGGTGAGGTTACTATCCCACCATCATGAAAATGAAATTATTGCTCTTGCTAAAGGTTGTGAAGGTAAGGTTTGTGAAAATGCAACCGTTTTAGATTTAGGAAGCCGTGATGCAAAGTGGATTAGGTTTAAGGACGGTAAATTTAAAGATATGGATTGGAATACATCTTGTGCAAGTTCAACAGGTGCAACGGTTGAAATGCTTCTTAAGTTTTATGATGTTAAATTGGAGGAATTAGAGTTTGCAAAGGAAAAATTCCCCGTAACTTGCGGAATTTTCGGGCTGGAAAAAATTATGGATGATATTTCCAAAGGCACAAATCCTGAAGATGCAATTTCAAAATTCATTCACGGAATTGCTTATAATACGTGGAGTTTTGCCAAAAAACCGGAGAAAATATATCTTTCCGGCGGGTTTTGTGAAAACAAATGTTTTGTTGATTCTCTAAAAAACTATTGTGATGTTGAGTTGCTTGGCAGATTTGTCCTCTGCGAAGGACTTATTAATGGTGAATCATGAATGGTAAAATGAGCTTGCGGAAAAATTAGGAATTTTTCTCGCAATCTCCCTTTGTCTTGGATTATTCGGGGTGTGGCAAAAGTGTGATTTTGCCACACCTTACGAGTTTCGCTTTGCTCACTCTACCGAAAATCCGCGTCCGGCTCGCACCCTTACCACCGGCTATACCACAGCTGGTAAGGGTGCGAGCACTTCCAAGG
>JAQVKX010000217.1 GCA_028694425.1 Candidatus Gastranaerophilales bacterium | reverse complement strand
CCCCCTGAATATGTAACAATATATTCATATTCCTTGATTTTAAAGGAAATAAGTTTTATTATCATACTGTAGATAGATTAATTTACGACAGGTTTATTGAAAATTCCAAGCTGGAATTAAAAACGGCATTGAACGCCCTATCCGTTTTTACCTTAAAAAAGTATAACCCCATTGACTTAGAAGTATTGGATTTTGAAGAATTCAAAATACAGGAAAATATTGTACCGGTGAGTGATTTTCGACCGTTAACAGCAAATATTAAAGAACAAAATATTGATTTGTCTTTTAATCCTCAAAACAGTTTAGAATCAAAATACTACGATTTTGAAATCGAAAAAAAGAAGGCAGAACTTGAAGTGTATAAAAAACAAAGACTTCCTTCATTTAAGTTTTATACAAATTATATGATGTACGGACAAGACCCAAATCAATATTTCTCTGCATTAAGTGATTTAAAACAAACAAGCATTACTGTTGGGATTTCAGGCACATATGTATTTTTTGACGGATTTAAAAATAAAGCAAGCAGGGAAAAAACAGCACTTGAAATAAAAAGATTACAAATTGAAAAAGAAAAGAAACTTAAAGAACTTGAAACAGCTTATGAAAAAAGTTATGCTTCATATACGAGTTATAATGAAGAATTAACCATTAAAAAAAAGCTGTTAAAAGAGGTTAAGGATAAGCTTTCAGCGGTAAGCAGATTATCATTAAATGGGATTGCTGAAAAAAACGATTTGCTCAGCAGCAGAGCTGAACTTTTAAGTCAGGAATTTGATTTACAAAAAAATATTGTTGACATTTCATCTAAAATAAAAGAAATTGAAATAATGACAGGAGAGGATGACAAGCAATTACAAAATGCATCATCCTGAATTTATTTAAGGATCTCACCGGTGTAGTATATTGGATAGATGCTGAAACAAGTTCAGCATGACGTGCTAGAGGGTAAGTGAAACACTAAAAAATGAATAAGAAAAAATGCAGACAGGACTTATTACATTTGAAGCTATAGCAAAAATAAACGGAGTTGATGTTGATTTGCGTTCAATATCAAGGGAATACGGTATTTCTGAAGGCGAAATCTCCAAAGAAGAACTTTTGAGGATTATGAAAAATGCCGAGTTTAAAGCTAAATTAAAGAATATGAATTTAGGTGAGACTAAAAAATATCCGTTTCCTGCCATTTTCATATTAAAAAACAGAACTTACGGAATTGTTTTAAAAATAAATTATGATGAGAATAAGACACTTATTTTTATTCCTGAAGAAAAGAATGCAAGGGAAGTTACTTTTGATGAATTTTATTCAATCGCAACTGATGAATTAATATTTTTAAGCCATAAAATGATGAATACTCAAATAAAATTCGGGTTTAAGTGGTTTTATTTGGAAATTTTAAAATATAAGCAGGTTATGGGCGAAGTAATGCTTGGTTCATTTGTTGTACAACTGTTCGGGCTTGTAACCCCTCTATTCACACAGGTTATTTTGGACAAAGTTATTGTTCATAGGAGTATGTCAACACTTCAGGTTTTGGGAATTGCATTTATTGCGGTTGCAATATTTGAATTCCTGCTGAATCTTGCCAGAAATTATATTTTTATACACACAGCCAACAAAATCGATGCAAAACTTGGTGCAAAATTGTTTAAGCACTTATTTGCCTTGCCTTTTGTATATTTTGAATCAAGAAAAGTCGGTAATATTATCGCAAGGATAAGGGAATTAGATCAAATTCGAGATTTTATAACAAATAAATCGGTGTCTGTAATAATTGACCTGTTTTTCTCAACAGTTTTTCTTGTTGTAATGTTTGTATACAGCAAAATTTTAACCCTTGTTGTTCTTTTGATAGTTGCTCTAATTGCGATTTTATATATAGTTGTAACTCCGGAACTCAGAGAACGTCTTAATGACAAGTTTTTTATGGCGGCACAGTCAAATTCTTACTTGGTAGAAGCTGTTACCGGAGTTCAGACTGTTAAATCGTTGTCAATTGAAGGTACAATGCAAAGAAAATGGGAAGAATATCTTGGAAAATACGTTCGCTCGGGCTTTAATCTTTCCGTAATGAGTAGTGCCGCAGGTTCTTTATCAAGTTTTTTCCAAAAATTAATGACAATTGCAATTCTTTGGATTGGGGTTACACTTGTAATTAAAAATCAGTTAACAATAGGGCAGTTAATTGCATTTCAAATGTTTGCAAATCAATTTATATCACCTGTTATGAGACTTGTTAATCTGTGGAACGAATTTCAACAAGCTCTCTTGGGAGTTGACAGGCTGGGAGACATATTAAACCATCCTGTAGAAATTACCACAGAAAAAGCAATCACTTTACCGGCAATTAAAGGTTCTGTTAGGGCTGAAAACCTTTGTTTTAAGTATACACCTAACAGTCCGATGGTGATTGACGGAGTAGGATTTAACATCAAACCCGGACAATGTGTGGGTATAGTCGGGCGAAGCGGCTCGGGAAAAAGTACGATAACAAAACTTATTCAAAGACTGTATCTTCCGACAGAAGGAACGATATATATTGACGATGTTGATGTAAGACATATGAATCCTATATGGTTAAGGAACAACATAGGCATAGTTTTGCAGGAAAATTATCTTTTTTCCGGTACAATCAGAGAAAATATCGCAATGCCTAAAACAAATGCACCGATTGAATTAATAATTCAGGCAGCACAAATAGCGGGTGCTCATCAATTTATTTCCGAAATGCCTGAAGGCTATGACACCATTGTCGGAGAGCGTGGTTCAACACTTTCCGGCGGTCAAAGACAAAGGGTTGCAATTGCCAGAGCCTTGATTACAAACCCGAGAATAATTATATTTGACGAAGCGACTTCTGCACTCGATTACGAATCCGAAAGCATTATTATGCAAAATATGGATGTAATTAAGCAAGGAAGGACAATGTTTATCATTGCACACAGACTTTCTACCGTCAGAAACTGTGATTTAATAATCACACTTGATAAGGGCAAGATAATAGAAATAGGAACCCATGATGAATTAATTTCTCAAAAAGGTTACTATTATAATTTGTACAATATGCAAGGTACATTACGGTAAGTAGATTGGGCATGCTTGCTCGACAACAAAAGAAAAGTAGAGATATTTCTAGCATTTTTGTAATAAAAATTAATCAAAAAGCAGTCAGGGGAATATTTAGGTTCCCCTGACCGCTTTTTGCTAATCTTCTTTTAATATCTTAAATACAATATTTATCAATTGTCTTG
>JAQVKX010000216.1 GCA_028694425.1 Candidatus Gastranaerophilales bacterium | reverse complement strand
CCATCATCCGCCTTGCTAAAGTCTTTGAAATTAATTCTTTGTTTGTCATTTTAGTTACCTCCTGATTCTTAACTACTTATTTTAAAAATCATGTAACTAATTATTTGACTTTTACAGCAATGACATGGCATTATTTTTCGTTCATACAATCACTTCACATAAAAAGATGCATCTATATTCGCATAAATAGTGATTTTTCCGCCTTCAATCGGTGTAGCCGAAGCACTATCCAAAGCGGTTTTCGCCATCATTCCGAAGTAAGGCTGAGGGGCGTTATTTAAGTTACAAACAGCATTAATTGACTTTAGGCCGATAATTTGTGAGTTAATTGATTTTGCAACGAAACCTGCTTGTGTATAAGCTTTTTTTGTTAAATCTGCTAGCGTCGAATTACAAACTTCATCATAATCAACCGCTGAAAATTGAAGGCTGTTAACATTGTTTGCACCTTGCGATATGGCAATATCTATAAACTTTGAGACCAAATCTATTTTCTTTGTCTTAACCACAACAGTATTTGAAACCACATAACGGTCAAGCACTCTCTTGTTGTCTTTTGTATAAACATAAACCGGTTTAACGGTATAAGCGTTGGTTTTTATATAATCATCACTGCCTAAAAGCAGCTTGAGACTTTTATAAACATTATTGGCAATTAATTTATTATCTTCAGCGGCTTTTTGCATTGATTTATCGGAAGTTTCAATACTGATAGTAATTTCTGCCTGATTTGGCAAAATTTCTTTTGTCGCAGATGAATTTACCGAGATATAACCTTTGTCTTTTTCAACGGTATCCGCCATTGTCGACAATCCGATAAATACGCATAAAAACAATACCATTAAAGTTATTTTTTTACTCATAAATGCCTCTCTTTTTAAATTGAAAATTAAAAATTAAAAATGGAAAATTATTTAGGTTATAAGGTGAACAGGTGAACAGTTTTTCAAGTGAGCAGTGAACAGTGAGCAGTGAGCTGAAGATTCCATTTCCTGTTTCCTGTTTCCTGTTTACCCTTTACCGTTTTCTTCCTTACCCTCTGTTTGGGATTTAATCCTCGAAATAACGCTCTTTACTTCATCTTCGGTTAATTCCTGTTGTGTACTGAAAGAAACGATAAATTTCTTTCTATTAAACACAAATACACTGAATACCAAAATAGCCCAAAGCAAAACTCCTTGAAAAAAGTTTATTGAAGGGAAGGAACCAAGCTTTATGGAAAAATAGTTCCAAACATTCATTGATAAAAACGCCGGAAATGCAATAAATCCTGCAATTAAGCAACTCATAATAAATAAGGTAAGGAATAATCCTCTGAAACCGTTTATCTGTAATATTTTTATGTTTCTCTTCATCCAATATTCCCTTCTTTAATCATGCCTAAAAAGTCATCTTCTGATAATATTATAACACCGAAATTTTGTGCTTTAACTAATTTGGATCCTGCACTTTCTCCCGCAATAACATATGAAGTATTTTTACTAACCGAAGACACTGTCTTACCGCCTAAAAGCCGGATTTTTTCGTTTGCTTCATCTCTCGTCATACTTTGTAACGTTCCGGTTAAAACAATTGTTTTTCCGGCTAAAATATCGGATTTTGCTTCGAAAACCTCTGAATTAGGCTCAACTCCGAGTTGCTTAAGCTGACTTAAAAACTTAAGCGTATTTTCATTGCGGAAAAAATCGTAAATGCTTTGTGCAATTTTTTCTCCGACACCTTCAACCGTTGCAAGTTCTTCAATTTCTGCATTAATGACATTTTCCAAACTCTTGAAATGATTTGCTAAAATTTGTGCTGTCTCTTTGCCGACATGTTTTATGGAAAGTGCTGTCAAAAACCTTGCAAGCGGTCTGTTTTTGCTTGACTGGATTGAATTATAAATGTTAAAAGCAGATTTATCCTGTACCAAATCCAATTGCATAAAATCCTGCTGCGAAAGAGCATACAAGTCTGCTGCCGATTTAATCATATTTTTATCAAAAAGTTGTTCAATTATTGAAGGTCCTACAAAATCAATATCTATAGCCTCTTTGGAGACCCAATATTCGATTTTAGCCTTAATTTGAGCCGGACAAAACATTGAATTCGGGCAATACAGATTAACTTCGCCTTCTCTGGTTTCAAGCGGTGTTTGACAAACAGGACATCTATCGGGCGGAATAAATGTATTAGAAATCGAGCTGTGTTCGCTTACTTTAATAACTTTAGGAATAATTTCTGCGGCTTTTTTAATCAAAACAGTATCGCCAATCCTTATATCAAGGCGTTTAATCTCATCGAAATTATGCAGACTTGCACGGGAAACGGTGCTTCCGGCAAGCTGAACAGGTTCAAGAATAGCAACAGGAGTAACCGCACCTGTCTTGCCCACGTTAATCTCAATATCTAAAAGTTTTGTATTGACTTCTTCAGGCGGAAATTTAAACGCGGTAGCCCATTTTGGAGCACGGGAAGTAAATCCTAATTCTTGCTGCAGAGCTAAATCATTAACTTTGATTACTACGCCATCCGTTGCATAATCAAGTTCAAATCGTTTGTGTTCCCACTTTTCACAGTAAGCAATTGCTTCCTGAATATTTTTAACAACTTCAATGTTCGGATTTGTTTTAAACCCGAGTTTTTTAAGCAGTTGGATAGTCTCATAATGAGTTTTTGCAACAAAACCATCTAATATCGCACCGTAACAAAACATTGACAAGTCTCTTTTTGCGGTAATAGAACTGTCAAGCTGCCTGATTGAGCCGCTTGCTGCGTTACGTGGGTTTGCAAAAATTTTTTCGCCGTTTTGAAGGTTTTCTTCGTTCAGTTTTTCGAATGAAGATTTTGGCATGTAAATTTCACCTCTTACGTCAAAGTTATACCCCTTACCCAATTTTTCTGACACTCGTTCCTCGTGTCGAAAACCTCTCACGGAAACGATACTCAATCGTTTCCGCTCGGCAGAGTCCTCTCCCCCAAAGGGCGAGGGTAAAATAAAGACTTTTAACGGTATTGCTTTAATTGTTCTTAAATTATTTGTAATATTTTCGCCTACAACTCCGTCACCGCGTGTTACTCCTGTTGTAAAAATCCCATCTTCGTAAGTTAGAGCAACAGCAAGTCCATCAATCTTAAGTTCACAAACAAGTTCGGCACCTTCACCTACTTCTTTTGTAACCCGCTCATACCATTTTATTAACTCATCATAATTGTTTGAATTATCAAGGCTGTAAAGTCTGTATTTATGTTTATGCTGGTCAAATTTTGTACCGACAGACCCGAGTCT
>JAQVKX010000215.1 GCA_028694425.1 Candidatus Gastranaerophilales bacterium | reverse complement strand
GTTTTACCCTTTACCATTCCATTAACAAATAGATCTTCTATGTCTGAGCGGAAAGACTTAACTGTTATATTCCCGTCAATAGGTACTTCAGTTGCGTTTTTAATTGCCTGTGAAAGTTCATATCCCCCCTCTGCTATCAAGTATTCATTTGCATCTTTATGCTGTTTTATATTTACTATCCTGCAGCTTTCAGGGCCAAATCTTCTTATCAGTTCATCCCTTAGTTCGATTCCTTTTGTGTCGTTATCAACAGCAATCAGTATTTTTTTACCCTCAAAAAGTTTAATGCTGTCATCAATAAATTCAAAATTACCGGCCCCGTTTGGTACTGAAATAACATTATCAAAACCGCACTGCATAATTGAAAGCAGGTCTATTTCACCCTCACAGATTATAATTTCATCATTTGAAAGTATTGCATCATAGTTGTACCAAACAAGCTGGCTACCAGAGTTAAGTTTAAATGTTTTTTGTGGCCCTCGAAATTTTATATTTATAAGTTTCTCATTTATAAAATATGGAAAGCAAATAACATCAACAGCTTTTTTGAATTGTGGCATATACTCGTTATCGGAGTATATTTTCATCCGGTTAAGTGTTTCCTGTTTAATCATACGTCCCTCAAAAAACCTAACTGCCTTATCTGTCAGGTCGGTTTTGTTTTTCCATTCCGGGATAGTATACTCTTTTTTGTTGTATGGCTTATATTCAAAAAATGTTGTATTACAGTGAAAGCAGTAAGCCCGGTTCGTATCAGGATAAAATTGAAGGTCTTTGGCTTTTGCCTTTGACCTACTGTCTGAACATTCAGGACAGATATATCTTTTTTTACCTTCATTGAAGTTTATATCATAGATATGTTTTGTATTTGAACTTTGATATTTCATGATGAAAGTTTTGTCCTTTTAGCTTCAACAAATTGATAAAACTTAACAACTAAATCCATCGGATTTTTTGACAAAGAACCTACTGCACCGATTCGGAGTGCATTGAAGAAGTTTTCTACTAAACTTTCTTTAAGTTTTTGATTGTTGATTATATCAGTAATTCGTTTTACTATTTCAACAATACTTTCTTTTTCAATGTGATGTCCATTAAATTTATATTCATCACTGATCATTTTAGCTAAAGTCGCTTTCTGCAAATTCATAATTTTCAATCTTTTTTAATTTTGTTTTAAAAAGGTCTATATATTTGATCCCGTCTTTATTTTTTTTCCTCAGTTTAGTCAATGACTCAAAATTGCCGCTATCTTTCCACCAATTGCCATCTGCTCTAAATTCTTTGACAATACCTAAAATTTCATTCTCTGAATATTTATCAATCCTGATTAATTTATCATAGCAATCCAGCCATTTGTCCTGATTGAAAAATTTAGAATCGAAAAAAGAAACCACCTGCTGAAAATTTAAAAAGTTTTCGGAATGTAATTTAATATCTTCTTTAACTTCTTTAACTTCTTTGGAAGTGTCTTTCTGTTGTTCTTTTGGTGTATCGTTTGCTGTCTTTTTTTCTTGATACTCATTGTAATTTACGATAGTAACTATTTGAGTTACATTGTTTTTCTGTTGTATTATTTGGTGTTCTTTTTCGAGGTCATTTAAGAATTTTCTAATTTTGCTCCTTGACCACCCCCATCTGGCGGATAATGCAAGCTCGCTCCAGGCGCATTGTCCGGCCTTAACATTAATTTTTACTCCACGTTTATAGAAAAAACTATCTTTATAATTTGTCAGTAAAATTAAATCAACCCATGCCTGGCCGCGTGTGAATGGTTCGCACGTCCACAGCGGGTTTTCGGTTAATTTTCTATATAATTTTACCCAACCTGACATTTGGTGTCCTTTATATGATAATTAAAGCCACCCCGGAGTAGGAAAATACAAACACACAAAAGGAAAGTATCTCCGAGGCGGCCTATATTGTTATAATAAAAAATGTCGTTATTCATTGTGTTTATATTTTTCCTGCAACAAATATACAAAAAAATTCTATATGTATAGAAAAATTAAGTTATTTTTTAAAAAGGTTCGACTACGTCCAAAGGTGAATGATAATTTAGTATAAGGAAATATTGTTTACCTTTTGTACATATATTTCGGAAACACACCAAAAGCCAAATCATATTTCTTTTTCTTAATTTGATGCTCGTATGTTTTTCGTTGCTTTTCACTCATCTTTTCTTTTAATTTGGCTTTTATCCAGTCTATTTCAATTTGTATCTGTTTTTTGCGTTCACTTTCGTATGACATAATTTAACTGCACACAACAGCAAATATAAATCAGTGGGGCTGTTGGTGTCTTTTTAACCCACTTGCAACTTATTAACTTTTGTACGATAAGGATAGGCAGCTGCATCAAATCCCCACCGCTTCATATTTGCGGCACGTTAGCGGTAATTTTAAGTACGTTCTGTTCCTCTTGCACACTTAATATGGTAATAATAATCGTAATCTACACCCATGAATCCGTATTGTACCGCCATCTTTACATTATCATTCTTCGGATTTACAAACTGTCCGCAGTAGTGGCATCGTGGAAAACTACCGCTAACATTTTGTAAATTGCATGGCTTAGTAGCTTCTGCAAGTGTTTCAAATAAATCAATCATTGTGTTTAATTTTAAAGTTTTTACCATTAATCAATATCGCCACGACAACTTACAAGTTACCGTTCAACTTATTTCATCGTGTAACTCTTACACCTCTGTTAATTCAGGTTCAATAATCCCTGCCTCCCTTAATGCTTTTAAAGCCTTATTTGACTTGTATATAAATCCTTTGTCGGTCTGCAGCAGGTTATCAACTGTTGTTAGTGCATGAATAACTGTTGCATGGTGCCTATTGAACTTTGCGGCTGTACGGGACTTTCCCAGATGCTCATGGTTCACATAAAACCACATTGCAAAGTGACGCGCCTCTACAACATCTCTTTCACGGGTTTTCTCACTTAGCGCCTCAAATGGCACATCAAAAGCATCTGCAATTATTTGGGGAATAATTAATTTGTTCATGTTAAAATACATTTTTAGTTGTTTTATAATTAAATAATCTCACTGTAAGATAAATTCACCTTTTGGCAATGATACTTTTTCATTAAACACTCCCTGTATTTCTCCAAGTCTTTTACCCTTTCATCTGTTGCAAAAGTCAGGTAATGAGTATCACCATTTTGATGAATTAATTGTACTCTTTTTATCTGATAGTAATTTATCATAATTCTGTTGTTTGTAAACTTTTTGTTTCCAGTTTTGGGTTTTCTAAGATGTTACCTATATATT
>JAQVKX010000214.1 GCA_028694425.1 Candidatus Gastranaerophilales bacterium | reverse complement strand
GAATATGTTTTAGTAATTTATTTAGCGTTGATGATGATTTCGTCAATGTTAAACCCTCCTCAATACACTTGTATCGTAGGAGGGTTCTTTTTTACACCCCTATTTTCATGATACTAAATCTTTAATTCAATTTCAATAAATTGCAAACGGTGACTAATCTACAAAACAGTTTCAATGAAATAAGGGTGGGTACAGCCTTTATCCGTTCAAACAATTTGTAACTATTGCATTTTAAACCAAACATATTTGTGTTATATTTTTATCATACAAGGGTGGGTTCCCTAACCCACCACCTTTTTAAGATTGTTAAACTTTCCCTTTGCGTTCGTAGTATTCTTCAATAAATCCTGTGTTAAAATTCCCGGACATAAAAATTTCGTCTTCAATTATTTCCTGATGGAAAGAAAGTGTGGTTTCAATACCCGTAATAACATATTCTTTAAGTGCACGGTACATTCTTCTGCGTGCTTCATGCCTGTCTTTGCCCCAACAAATTAGTTTGCCTATCATTGAGTCATAGTAAGGCGGAATTGAATACCCGGGGTAAGAATGTGAATCAACCCTTACGCCAAATCCGCCCGGTGCAACGTAACCGTCTATCTTACCGGGGTTAGGCATAAAATCTTTCTCGGGGTTTTCGGCATTAATCCTGCACTCAATGGCATGCCCTTTTAAAACGATATCTTTTTGTATAAAGCTGAGTTTTTCACCGGATGCAACCAATATTTGTTCTTTAACTATATCAATACTGGAAATCATCTCCGTAACGCAGTGTTCAACCTGAATACGGGTGTTCATCTCCATGAAATACCACTTACCGTCTTTGTCAAGTAAAAATTCAATTGTTCCGGCGCCTTCATAATTAATTGCTTTTGCCGCACGAACTGCAGCTTCGCCCATTTCTTTTCTTGTTTTTTCGTTGATAGCCGGAGAAGGTGCTTCTTCAATTAATTTTTGGTGACGACGTTGGATTGAACAATCTCTTTCGCCTAAATGCACAACATTCCCGAAGCTGTCGCCGATAATCTGAACTTCAATATGTCTTGGATTTTCCAGATATTTTTCGACATAAACATTCGGGTTGCCAAAACCGTTTTGAGCTTCCTGCTGGCACATATTCATTAAAGATTCAAGTTCTTCGTCTTTTCGTACAATTCTCATGCCTTTTCCGCCGCCGCCTGCGGTAGCTTTAATAATAACAGGATATCCTACTTTTTTAGCAAAATTTCTTACTTCTTCGACGTTTTCAACCAAGCCGGTTCCCGGAGTAACAGGAACATTATGGTCTACCATGGTTTTTCTTGCTGTTGCTTTGTCGCCCATTTTTCTCATTGCATCAGCAGACGGTCCTATGAATTTTATTTTATGCTGAGTACAAATATCAACAAAATCGGCTCTTTCTGCCATAAAACCGTAACCCGGGTGAATTGCATCCGCTCCGCACATTAAAGCTGTCGAAATTATTGAAGGGATGCTCAAATAACTTTTTGCACTTTGAGCCGGACCGATACAGTATGCTTCGGTTGCCAGACTTACATGCAATGATTGTGCATCGGCTTGTGAATACACGGCGACGGTGGGAATCCCCAACTCTCTGCAAGCTCGGATTACTCTTACCGCTATTTCGCCCCTGTTAGCTATTAGTACCTTTTTGAACATTTATTATACCCTTTTTATAATTGTTTCAGTTGAAAAGGTGAATAGGTGAACGGGTTAATGGTTCTTTTAAACTTTTCACCCTTTCAGCTATTAAACCTTTCAACGAGTAAAAAAGCTTCGCTTTTTTACTCCACGTACATCAATACCTGACCGAATTCGACAGGCTGACCGTTTTCAACACAAATTTCTACAACTTTGCCGCCGGCGTCAGATTCAATTTCGTTCATTAATTTCATTGCTTCAATGATACAAACAACCTGACCTTCTTTAATTACTTCGCCAACCTCAACAAAAGGATCGGCATCAGGAGAAGACGCACGATAGAATGTTCCCACCATCGGCGAAGTAACGGGTTTACCTTTTTTAACTTCAACCGGAGTACAGACTAAAGTTTCTGTCTCACCTGAACTTGTAACAGTCGAAGCCGTTATTTGCGGAAACGGTGGCGGTGCAAAAGTTTTTTCTTTCTTGATAAGAACACTTTTGTCGCCGTCTATTACTGAAATTTCCGTTAATTCATTCTTATCAAGCAAATCAGCCAATTCTTGTATGTATTTTTTGTCTATCATTGTTTTATATCCTTTTTAAAGTTTATCGGTGCATAAATGCACCCTACCATTCACCATTCACAATTCACTTTTTTAACATCTATCCAAATACTCATTCGTTCTGGTATCAACCCTTATTCTATCGCCGTTTGATACAAAGAACGGAACGTTTACAATAGCACCTGTTTCTAAAGTGGCACGTTTTGTACCGCCTTGGGCGGTATTGCCTTTTTCGGAAGGCGGTGTGTCAACAACTTCAAGTTCAACCTGAAACGGTAAGTCAACACCGATTACTTTGCCGTCATGGAGCAGAACCGAAAGATTCATGTTTTCTTTCAGGTACTTCATTCCGTCCCCTACCTGTTCTTCTGCAAGGTGCAGCTGTTCGTAATTTTCTGTATCCATCATTACAAACTCTTTGCCTTCTTTGTATAAATATTGCATGTCACGTCTGTCAAGCATTGCCTTTGCGACTTTTTCACCGGCTCTGAAAGTTCTTTCCACAACCTGACCTGTTTCAATTTTTTTCAGTTTTGTTTTTACAAACGCTGCACCTTTGCCCGGTTTTACGTGTAAAAATTCTATTACTGACCAAAGTCCGTTGTCCAGTTCCAATGTCAAACCTGTTTTTAAATCGTTTACTGATATCATGTTTTACGTCCTTTACGTCCTTTATTTATTATGTTTACCTATTGTCTTGGTAAAAAGCAAAAAGCAAAATGCAAAAAGTTTCTTTTCACTTTTTCCTTTTTCGATATTACCATAAACAGGTCAATTTTCAAATTTGCTTAACAATTTGGTTGATTATAGTAAAAAAATAAGGTATTATTGCAATTAATGTTCGGCTAAATATTTGTTGTATAATTTATTTATGAATGAAATAATCCCTATTCAAAACTTAATATATGAAATTAGAGGGCATAAAGTAATGCTTGATAATGATTTGGCAATACTTTACGGTGTTGAAACAAAAGTCTTAAATCAGGCAGTTAAACGTAATATTGAAAGATTTCCTAAAGATTTTATGTTTCAATTAAATCAAGATGAATGGGATGCGGTGAGGGTGAGGTCACAAATTGTGACC
>JAQVKX010000213.1 GCA_028694425.1 Candidatus Gastranaerophilales bacterium | reverse complement strand
CATGGTCGGTTTTATCTGAAAAATTAAACAGTTTTTCAAGCTTCGCAAGAACTGCCGAGGGGGTGGTCCTAAATGAAGTAACCGCTACGTTAAAATTGCTTGAAAAAGCAGGAGCAATAATACAATGAGTAAAGTGTTTCATATAACATTAACACAAGGTAGAGCAGATACACTCTATCTTGAAGCCAATACCAAATCGGACGTATTGAGCTTCTTAAGTGCAATAACAACCGCAGTTATATCAAATATTAAAGAAGTCGTATTTTCAAAGGATTATAATATTAATTATATCCCCCAAACAGTAGAACAAACAACCTCTTTCAAAGTTGTTTCAGTTTTTGCCCTATCTGAACATTATGCAGAAACTTTCGAGCTTTACAATGTAAAGCATACAGTTACCAAAGAACAAATCATTAAACAAATCAAAAATTTAATGATTTTACATGAAAATATCATTGACGTAGCTTCGGTTACATTTTACGATTAAATGAGGGCGTAGCCCGATTGAAAGGAACGATATATGCCACAATTTCAAGTCCAATATAAATATAACTCAAAAACTCATACAATCAATTTAACTTCTGATTCATGGCAAAAGGTGAGAGATTTTGCCCAAGAGTTAATAAATGGTGAGATTACAGAAATTAGAGAGTTTATATATCAAGATGATACAGTTAAAAAAGATGACGGGGATTATGTTCCATACTCATCATTTTTTATTAAAGATGATAAGGAAGCTTTTGCCTCTTTTAAAATCCCAAAAGTCAAAAAGTATTTAACAAATTTACAACTCGAAAATTTTTTAAAAAATCATATAAAAATCAATTCAAAAACTCCTCATTCTGTCAAAATTTCATCAAAAAATTAGTGACTTTTACCCCACTAGGGATTTTTAATCTCTGTAACTACCATAAAATCGTATTTTTACCCTTTGAAAATCCCTATTGAATTTTTTTCTCAATTTTTTCATAATTTCATTACAAGTTTATAAAGCCAATTATAAAACTTAAAAAATAAACAAAAGTGAGGAAAAAACAATGGCAAAAGATTGGAAAGTAACACAAACGGCTTTAATTAAAGGTCAAAAGGTAACGACTTCTTTTATCTTACCTTTTATGGACGCGGCTGATGTATCAGCATTTTGTTCTTTATTAGAGGGTGGTTATCAAGTAACAGAGATTAACGAGGGAATGTCTGATATGACAGGTTCAGAAGTTAACGCGGCTAACTCAACACCTGTTTCAAGAATTTCTTTGATTGGTGAGAACAAACAAAGAGGTTATATCAGTGGTTTTGGTGGCAAACCAATTCATTTCAAAAACACTGTAAACGGTGACGAAATCAGAAACGTTTTAGCAAATAAAATGGTTTTTGAAGCTGTACCAACAGCTAAAGTAACTTATGTTGGTATTACTACTGGCGAATCAGTACTTTAAAACAATTGAGCCTTAAAAGGCTCTTTTGTTATTTATAAAGCCTTACCCCAAAGTTTTTATAAATAACAAAACAATCAAAAGGGTAAATATGGCAACTACATCAATTGAAATCTTAAACGATATTCGAGAAACAATCGGTAATCTTGTATCAAAATATAAATCACTTTCATTATCGGAATCAATCACACAAGGAGATTTAGAAAAGATTGATAAAGAATTAGGCGATTGCTTAAATCTTCTCGTTTCTTTAGACTCTTCAATGTCTTCTCTAACCGTAGATGAAATAAGCGGTCTTATTGAACAATATCAAACCCAATCACAAACAATCACCGATGAGGTTAATGAAACTGTTAATACTGCTTTAGAAACCTTAACTACTGAAAAAACACAAGCCTTTGAGCAAATTGATACTAAAGTTACAAGCGTAAACGAGCTTTTAACAACGATTCAAACTAAGTTAGATAATGGCGATTTTATAGGTGCAAAAGGGGATAAAGGTGACCAAGGCTCACAAGGTATTCAAGGACAAAAAGGTGATAAAGGCGACCCTTTAACGTTTGAAGATTTATTGCCCGAACAAATCGACCAATTAAAAGTTGTAAATCCTGAAAACTACTTCACAAAAGAAGATATAAACGCTTTATTAGCTTTAAAAGCTTCTACTACTGATTTACAAAATAAAGCCGATATAACCGCTTTAAATGAAGTTATAGCCATATTAAATTCAAACAACTTAGACTTAGATAGTTTTCAAGAGATTATAGATTTTATCACAATTAATAGAGAGAATTTAAACGCTCTTTCATATGATAATCTTACCAACGGTGTAAACTTCAAAAAACTTTCAACTGAATTACACGCAAAACTTTCAAGTTTACGAACAAATGAGGAAAATGACCTTTTACTCCAGGAGAAAGCCAATCATACTGGCTCAATTGAAAAATCTTTCAAAGTCGCTAATGCTACTTTACCAAATGAAGCTACAAATCTGCAACAAGTACAACAACTTCTACAAAATCAAAATAGCGGTAACCCTACGGGTACAGTTATAACCTTTGCAAGTGTTACCGCCCCAAACGGTTATTTGTTGTGTGACGGTGCGGAAATTTCAAGAGAAGATTACTCAAATCTTTTTACTGTTATTGGTGAAACTTTTGGAGCAGGTGACGGTACTACAACTTTTAAACTTCCTGACTTAAGAGGTGAATTTGTAAGAGGTTTTGACGGTGGTCGTGGGATTGATTCAAACAGAGAATTTGGAAGTTTACAAGGTCATGAACTTAAATCACATACACATACGGGAAGTACAAATACAACGGGTGCACACACGCATAACTCTGAATATAGAGGTACTTCTAGTATTGGTGCATCTCCACTTCCTAGCTCATCTACTTTTAGCGGTTTATTAGCAAATTTTCCAACTTCATATAGTGGAAACCATTCACATACTTTAACAATCAATTCCGTAGGTGGTGTAGAAACACGACCTCGAAATATCTCTTTACAATATTGTATTAAATATTAGGTATTACAATGGAAATAATCACTTTAATATTAGACTATATTATAGTTCCTTTGATTGTTTGGATCGTTTATATCGATAGAAAAATTGTTAAGCTTGAATCTGAAAAAACAACAAATGAAGATTTAGAAAAGATTTATTTAAAGCTCGATGATATTAACAAAAAAATTGATAATTCTTTGGTCACTCAAAAAGTTTGTGATATTAGACACTCATAAAAAAATGGCACTTTTAAAAGAATATTCAAATGTATTTCAAGTATATAATTTAGGAGATTAGATTATCGTTCGCTTGTGAATTTGTATGGTGCCATTTTGTTATTTTTTGGTTGCGGAAATAG